>JANMMA010000415.1:0-10866 GCA_031372815.1 Sphingobacteriales bacterium | reverse complement strand
GGTTCACTCGGACTGATGACTTCTGTATTGGTTACCCCAGATGGGAATACGATGGAAGCAGAAGCTGCCCATGGTACCGTAACCAGGCATTTTCGCGAACACCAGCAGGGACGGCCAACAAGTACCAATCCTATTGCCTCTATTTTCGCATGGACCAGGGGACTGGCATTTCGCGGAAAGCTAGATTCGAATCAACAACTAATCGATTTTTCCAATGCGCTGGAAGCCGTTTGTATTGAAACGGTGGAAAGCGGGAAGATGACAAAAGACCTTGCCGTTTGTATCCATGGCAATAAAGTAAACCACGGTGAGCATTATCTATTTACAGAAGAATTCCTTGATGCGATTGATGAAAATCTGAAGAAGAAGTTGGGATAATCGTTACGTAATCATGATGGATAATTGTGTCTCAAAATAAAGGATCGATTACGTTATTATTGAAAAGAGGTTGTCGAAACAATAGTTTGGACAACCTCTTTTCAATAACCATTAAATGATGAAATTAAAGGGAGCACTACTGACGAAAACACGACATACCTTTTAACAAAAAAGGGCGACAATTTTGAATGAATTGTAGCCCTGTGAATGTGGACCGCACTGGGCTCGAACCAGTGACCCCCACGTTGTCGACGTGGTGCTCTGAACCAACTGAGCTAGCGATCCGGACGGCAAATTTACACCCTTCAGCTTCAGATATACTATTTTCGTAAATTATATCTTTTTCGTGCAATGAAAATATTCCTGACGGCTGCTTTGCTCTTAACGGCTTCCCATATTTTCTGTCAAAAGATCAACCGCGACTACCGCATCCGTCTGCGCCGTACCCAACTGCCTGTGGTGATAGACGGCAAACCAGATGATCTGGCATGGAAAGACGCTGACCTTGCAGATAACTTTTTTATGGTATTGCCCATGGATACCAGTAAATCAAAAGCCCGCACTACGGTTCAATTTTGTTATGACAACAAAAACCTTTATCTCGTCGCAGTTTGTTATAAGCCTATACCCGGAGAGAGCATGGTAGAATCATTGCGGAGGGATTTCAATTTCGGCAAGAACGACAATTTCCTGATATTCATTGACAGCTTTGACGACCTTACCAGCGGACTTAGTTTTGGCGCCAATGCAGAAGGTGCGCAGTGGGATGGCCTGATGTATGAAGGCGGAAAAATGGACCTGAACTGGGATAACAAATGGTCATCCGTGGTGATTAATGAAAACGATAAATGGGTATTTGAAGCCGCCATTCCATTTACTACTTTACGCTATAAAAAAGGTATCAGGGAATGGGGCATTAACCTCAGCCGGAATGATTTAAGGCTTCCCGAAAAATCCAGCTGGGCACCTGTGCCCCGGCAATTTCCAACCGCCTCATTAGCATATACAGGCACCCTGATATGGGATGAAGAACCACCTCCACCCGGACCTAATATATCCTTCATCCCTTATGCGTTAGGAAGCTTGAGCAAGAATTATGAAAATGATAACCCTATAAAATATAAAGGTGACATTGGCGGTGATATTAAAGTGGGCATAACATCTTCCCTGAATCTTGACATGACCATAAACCCTGACTTCTCCCAGGTGGAGGTTGACAGGCAGGTAACAAACCTTGATCGTTTCGAATTATTCTTCCCCGAAAGAAGACAGTTCTTCCTGGAAAATGGAGACCTGTTTGCCAATTTCGGATATTCGACCCTGCGACCTTTTTTTTCCAGGCGAATAGGGCTTAATGCGCCCATACTCGCAGGCGCCAGGTTCAGTGGAAAGCTCAGCAAAGACTGGCGTGTTGGCGCTATGAATATGCAAACAGGAAAGGCAGAGGAATCAGGCTTGCCAGCTCAGAACTTTACCGTACTATCTCTTCAACGCAGGGTATTTGCCAGGTCAAATATTGGTATCATCGCCGTCAATAAACAATCACCCGAAGGGTTCATAGACACCCTTACTGGTAAACCTGTCAGTAAATACAATCGTAACCTTGGACTTGAATATAATCTTGCCTCTTCCAACAATAAATGGACTGGCAAACTCATGATGGTAAAATCGTGGTCTCCCGGGGCAGATACAAAGGACTGGGTACATGCAGCAAACCTCCAATATTCAGGAAAAAGACTTTTAGTGGGATGGCAGCACGAGTATGTAGGACTAAACTATTCGGCGGAAGTCGGTTACGTCCCGCGCAAGGGATATATAAAATTAAATCCCACTGCTTCCTACCTTTTCTTTCCGAACAAAGGAAGGATACTTTCACACGGTATTAGTTTCAACAGTACCTATTATTACAATGAGCAGTGGGAAAATATTGATAACCGTACGGCTGTTCCTTACACCATTACTTTTCGAAACAGCACGAGTTTTACAGCCCTTGTACAATCAGATTACGTATACCTGACCAGCCCTTTTGACCCTACTAATTCCGGAAAAGACACGCTGGCGAGGGGTACTGAACACCGTGCCAAAACTGCCGGCTTTGATTTTATTTCAACGCCGCAGAAAAAATTCACGTACAATTTGAATATGAGGGTTGGTGGATATTATGCCAATGGCAATCGTTTCACTATGGGTGGAGAAATAGGTTATCGGTTACAACCTTATGCAATATTTAGCGTTGCTTTGACTTATACGGACCTCAGGATGCCCGCTCCGTGGAACAGGACAACATTGTGGATTGTAAGCCCACGCGTCGATGTAACGTTCACGAATACCCTATATTTTACCACCTTCTTTCAGTTTAACAACCAGACCAGGAATATAAACATCAATACGCGTCTTCAGTGGCGTTACCGGCCTGCTTCAGATATCTTCCTGGTATTTACCGACAATTACTATCCCAGTCCTTTTGGCATCAAGAACCGTGCACTGGTGCTGAAGCTAACATACTGGTGGAACAGGTTGGACTTAATACTGAGGCGACAGGGTCGCCTCAGTATTAACTAATTGGGAAATGTGCGAAGTGTGGGAAATGTGGAAATGAAAATGAGAGTATTTTATGATGCTCGGCAGCATACACTTAATCATGGCTCTTCAAACTACACTGTATGATACCTCTTTCTGATGCCTTTTAAGGTGACTCTTCACGATACACTTTCACATTTATACTTTCACATTTACCAAATTTTTCAATGTTCACATTTTCATCTTCCTCCGCGCTTGTTCTTTTTTTATGAGCAACAGTTCCCTGCTGGTTTGCCCGGCTACAGAAGAATTTTCCTGGGCACGGCGCATCAGGTATGGAACTACATCCTTTAGCGGTCCGAATGGGAGATATTTACTAACGCTGCAGCCAGCTTTTGCGAGATTGAAAGTGATGTGATCACTCATGCCATATAATTGCGAAAAATGAATATGAGGATGGTTAAGCGGAAGATTTTTTTGTTGCAGGAGGCGGGTCGCCAAATAATTACTTTCTTCATTATGCGATGCCACAATTACAGCCACTTTGCCGATATGTTCAATGCAATTTGAAACGGCTTCATTAAAATCATGATCCGTTGATGCCTTGTCTGGTTGAATAGGTGAAAGATAGTTTTTCTCTTTCGCCCTTTCCCTTTCTTTCTCCATGTAAGCACCACGGACCAGTTTCACACCAAGTAAAAAATTTCTTTTTTCTGCCGCTTCAATGGAATCAGCAAGAAATGCAAGTCTGTCATGCCGGTACAACTGCAACGTATTATACACCACCGCTTTTTCTGCATTGAACTGGTCCATCATTAACATGGTGAGCATATCAACCGGATCCTGTATCCAGGTTTCTTCTGCATCAACCAATACACCAATATTTTTAGCCGATGCTGACGTGCATATTTTCCTCATCCTTTCATGAACACGCTGCCATTCCGCATTTTCTTCCGGGGTAAGACCCTCAAGTGCTTTTGTAAAACGTTTCAATAAAGTGCCTGACGAGGCGTCAACAGACATGTCAAGTTTTTCCAATAAGCCCAGCCTTGCTATACCCGTAACCTTGATACTCATAAACGGTATATTGGCTTGGGAAGACGCATAATCAATAACACGGATGAATTCTTCGCACGCATGATCATAAAGCTGTTCATTTTCGTCACCCCCTTCTACCCCATAATCAAGGATTACCTGCACACCATATTCTCCCAGCTTTTTTGCTGCCGGTGCTGTTTCCTGAAGCGTTTCTCCACCAACAAATTGCGGAAATATCGTACTTTTTATCAACCATCCTACAGGCAGTCCTGCATTGATGGCCCATGGAGTAAGTCTGGTTCCCCACTTTACCAATAACGGTTGATGCATAGCCGAAAAAAGGAAATGAGCTTTCTCCAACTGGCCGTCAGACTTATAGGCAAAAGCATTTTCCGTATTATCGAAAGAAATTGCGGTCATTGAAAAAAATTGATCCGCTAATATAGGTAAATATAAAAATCACAAACGCAATCCAAATCATATGGCCTGGTGATTGAAAGGCTGGATCACCATTTCAGAAACTACACCAGAGGCAGGTTGCTGGCATAGAAACCAAATTGCTCTCGCCGCTTCCTCTGCCCTAATCATTTTTTCTTTCTGAACCCTCAGATCTATGTTATCCCAGAAAGGTGAGTCAACTCCACCAAGAAAAATATTGGTGATTCTGATCTCTGTTCTCTTGAGTTCCTCCCGTATGCTTTGCATCATGCCTACCAGTCCGTATTTACTCGCACTGTAAGCAGCAGCACCTGCCATAGGAATTTTTCCAAGAACGCCTGGTATATTGATGATCAGACCTTTGCCTGATTTTTTCATCGCAGGCAAAAAAGTCTTTACCAATAAAAAAGATCCAGTCAGGTTAACCTGCAAAGAATGCTGAAATTCATCAACACTTAATTGTTCAAAAGGCTTTATAATACCAATGCCCGAAGCATTTACCAGTATATCGATTTGGCTCACCTGTGCATGAATAAGCTCACCCATGGCATATACTGATTGCGCATCAGACATATCAGCGGCGAACAAACGATTGGGAGGCAATTGAAGATCTGACCCTAAAGCTTCGAGTGCTTCCATTTTCCTTCCGGATAAAAATACATTCGCTCCACTCTGTACCAACAAACCAGAAAGTTTTCTGCCAATACCACCAGTTGCGCCAACGATCAATATATTCTTATTATTCAGCTTTTCCATGCCTGTTTTGTTGCTATAAACAATGCCCTCAAAAAATTGTTCTCCATAACCAGGGGAAATAGGTATTGGTGGCGCAAATTTTTATCTTCGTGACCATCTTACCGATATATGAGGATTAGCCAAACAGAGATATTCAAACTCACCATTAAAATGGAGCCTTTTGTTATTGCAACAGAGGTATCTTATTTCACCCAGAATATTTTTATTAGGATCCACACAGACGAGGGACTGGTCGGAATGGGTGAATGTTCTGCCTTTCCTATGCTCGTTGGGGAGACACAAAATACATGCTTTGAGGTCGCAAAAGATTTTGCCAAGATAACCCTGCATAAAGATCCGCTCAGGATCGAAGAACGCATGCAGGAATTACAGCAGTATATTGCCTTCAACAGCACCATAAAAAGTGCCTGGGATATGGCCCTCCACGACCTCGCTGCGAAGCATGCGGGGCTTCCCCTTTACCAGTTCCTGGGAGGAAAGAAGAAAGACATTTACACAGACCTTACCATAGGTATCGATACCCCCGTTGCTATGGCGGAAAAAGCACTGCAGTTTATACAAAATGGCGTTACCATCATCAAAGTAAAACTTGGAAAAAAAGGCAGCGAGGACGTTGAGCGAATAAGATTGATACGCGAAGCCGTTGGACCAGGCATTCAATTAAGGGTTGATGCTAACCAGGGTTGGGACTTCGACACCGCCCTGCAAACACTGAATGCATTGGAACCATATGACATACAGTTTTGTGAACAGCCCATGCCCTATCAGTTTGATCACATGCTTCCCGTATTACGGGTGCAGTCGGCAATACCGATCATGGCCGACGAAAGTGTTTTCGATCACCATGATGCTATCAGGCTTATAGAAGCACGCGCCTGCGATTATATTAATATCAAACTTGCCAAATCAGGCGGATTACTGGAAGCAAAAAAAATTGCTGATGAGGCAGGCAAAAGAGGAATTAAGTGTATGCTCGGTGGAATGCTTGAAAGCCGCCTGGCACTTACTGCTAAAGTGCATTTTGCCATGTCGAACGACAACATATGTTTTTACGACCTTGATACTTGCCTGCTTGGACAACTTGAAGACCCAGTTCTTGGCGGCGCCGTATACAACAACTTTCACCTTGAGTTACCAGAGGGCCCCGGGATTGCAGCGGATATAGATGAATCATTTCTTTCCCGCTGCGAAAAAATAATGATCTAACAAATAATTTATGCTGACAAAAAACCCTGAAGAAACAAAAGTGATCATGACAGAACTGGTGCTTCCCAATGACACCAATCTGTTCAATAATCTCATGGGCGGAAGACTGATGTACTGGATGGATATCGCCGCTGCTCTTTCAGCCAGCAAACACTGTAATTCTCCTGTGGTGACCGCTTCAGTAGACAATATTTCTTTTGAATCACCCATCAAACTCGGTAATGTTGTGCATATTGAGGCCAGAGTGACAAGAGCCTTCAACACTTCAATGGAGATACATCTCAGTGTATGGGGCGAGGACCTTACACACCAGTATACGTATAAAAGCAACGAAGCATATTATACTTTTGTGGCGTTAGATCCACATAGTAAACCAAGGTCCGTACCCCAACTGATACCCATAACCGAAGGCGAGAAAAAACTGTATGATGGGGCCCTGAGACGCCGGCAGTTGAGACTAATCCTGGGAGGTAAAATGAAGCCGGACGATGCTGCTGAACTGAAAGCATTGTTTATTAAGGACTGATATGCGAAGTAGATTACGATCCGCACCAAATTCCTATTTATCGAGCTTACTCATCAGGTGATGCTTACTCTTCATCATATATTTTCGGCTCTGCTCGATCGCATCCATTACTTTTTCAAGGATATTGTCGACTGAGTCATTATAATCGATAACCAACGGCTCTTTAAAACGGACCGATAATAATGATCCCTTCTTCTTGAACTGCAAACCCTTTTTGTTGAAAGCCCGCCAGAATCCATTGATCACGACTGGAACCACAACGGGTCTGTTTTGCTTGATGATGTGAGCCGTACCCTTTCTTCCGGGTGCAAACGGCTTGGTGGTTCCCTGTGGAAAAGTGATCACCCAGCTTTTGGTGAGTGCCTCATCGATCTTTCGGGTATCTGAAATATCTACATCACGCTTCACTTCTTCACCATTTGCACGCCAGGTACGCTTGACCGTTAGGGCGCCGGCCATGGCAAAAATCCTGGTCAGAAAACTACTTTTCATGGTTTCTTCAGCAGCTACATAGTAAACGCCAGTGAAAGGGTTAAGCAGGTAAAACGGGATACCAAGTTTATTTTTTTTGCGCCATTTTACGGCACAGAAAATATGAATAAACGTGATGACATCGGCAAAATAGGTTTGATGGTTAGATACGAACAGGACATTGTAACGAGGAAGTTTTTTAAGGTGTTCAGTTCCGGTGATCTCAATATGATTCACCAACGCCAGCCCCGGGTATGACGCAGCGCCAACGAGTGCATATAACACTTTTCTTATGGGTCTGAACTCCTTAAGTTGTTCAATCCATGAACTCATGAAAGGAAAATTTGGCAAACAATCTATCTGCAATATAAGGAATGTAAGGATACTCTTTGCGTTCTGTCACATGCCGGGAAATGAGTATGTACAATATCCTTTTATGTTGCCTTACTCGTCGATAAATGCTTATAAATACTAATATTTGCGCAAATTAGTTTACGCTCGAGGAGCAATAAAAAACGTTCACAATGACAATCCGTACAGCCATTTTTGATATGGATGGTGTTTTGATAGATTCTGAACCGCTGTGGTATGAAGCAGCAGTTGAAGTATTTACGCCCTTTGGTATTACACTGACACCGGCCTCTTACGCCAGCTCCATAGGATTGCGCACAAAAGAATTTGTAGCCTGGTGGTTCAGCCTGCACGGTATCGACCCCGGTCGGTCAGCGGCAGCAGAAAAAGACATCAATGACGTGGTGGTTGAGAAAATAAGGTTAAAAGGAGAGCCTTTGGAAGGCGTGTACAATTCACTCGACATGTTAAAACTCCAGGGAATTAATATTGGTCTGGCAACATCATCACCTTCACGCCTTATTGAGGTGGTTGTAGACAAACTGGGCATCCGCGAATATTTCAGTGCACTAACTTCAGCTGAACATTTGATTTATGGAAAGCCGCATCCGCAGGTATACCTTGACTGTGCCCAGGCCATGAATGCAAGGCCGGTGGATTGTGTGTGTATTGAAGATTCGTTCTACGGGATGATCGCCGCAAAGGCGGCACGGATGAAGTGTGTAGTGGTTCCTGTCCAATCAATGCAGAATGAACTACGATGGCATGCGGCAGACTTACAGTTAACCAGCCTTCAAGGATTAACGGCAGAGTTGCTCGCACAATTGAATTCATAAGGGCAAAAAAAAGACCGCCCAATGGACGGTCTTTCATAAATACTATAGCGATTTATTTAGCTTCATCTTCTTCACCGCTTTCCATTTTCTTCTTGAGTTCTGCTAAAATACCAAGATCTCCGAGTGTAGTTTTTTCCACTTTGCTTTGCACTTCTTTCACTACTTTCTTAGTCTTGACAGCTTCAGCCTTCTTCTCTTTGGCAACGGCTTCTTTTTCTTCTTCTTTCACCTGTTCCCAAATGCGGGTATGGCTTACAACAATGCGTTTTTCATTACGATCGAATTCGATCACCATGAACGGAAGGGTTTCTTCCGCAACAACAGTTTTACCATCTTCCTTCATCAGGTGACGCCCGGGAGCAAAACCTTCTAAGCCATAAGGCAGTTGAACGGTTGCGCCTTTGTCATCCTTACGGGAAACAGTTCCTTCATGTGTGGTGCCCACTGCAAATGTATCCTGAAGTGTATTCCAGGGATCTTCTTCCAGTTGTTTATGGCCAAGCTGAAGTTTACGGTTTTCCTTGTCAATATTCAAAATCGCTACGTCAATATTAGTACCCACTTTGGTATACTCAGAAGGATGGTTGAAACGCTTCAGCCAGCTCAGGTCACTGATGTGAATCATACCACCGATACCAGGTTCCAGTTCAACAAATACACCATAAGGGGTAATGTTTTTTACCAATCCTTTGTGGCGGCTTTCAACCGGATATTTATTTTCGATTTCATTCCATGGGTCAGAAGTAAGTTGCTTGATAGACAATGACATCTTGCGACTGTCTTTGTCAAGCGTAACGATCTTCGCTTCGTATTCGTCACCCAATTTGAAGAATTCCTTTGCATTTATAGGAGTATTTGCCCAAGTGATTTCACTTACGTGAACAAGACCTTCAACGCCGGGAAGAATTTCCAGGAATGCTCCATAGTCTTCAATATTCACCACCTTGCCTTTAACCAGCGCACTTTCGTGTACCCATTCAGGTAGGGTATCCCAAGGATGAGGTGTTAGTTGTTTCAGACCCAGGCTGATCCTGCGTTTTTCATCATCAAAATCCAGTACTACAACATTCAGCTTCTGGTCGAGTTTCAGCACCTCTGCAGGATGGCTGATCCTTCCCCAACTGATGTCAGTGATATATAACAACCCGTCAACGCCACCAAGATCAAGGAACGCACCGAAGTCGGTGATGTTCTTGATGGTTCCTTCCAGAACCTGGCCTTTTTCAAGTTTGCTCATGATCTCCACACGCTGTGCTTCGATATCGCTTTCAATAAGTGCTTTGTGTGATACAACGGCATTCTTGATGGTTTCATTGATCTTCACCACTTTGAATTCCATAGTCTTACCTACGAACTGATCGTAATCGGTAACAGGCTTAACGTCGATCTGTGAACCTGGAAGGAAAGTTTCCATTCCATAGATGTCCACGATGAGTCCGCCTTTGGTTTTGCTGGTTACCAAACCGGTAACTACTTCACCAGTCTTGTGCACTTCAACAATCCTTTCCCAGGCACGGGTGATCCTGGCTTGTTTACGGCTCAGGTGAAGGTGGCCTTCCCTATCCTCTTTCTCCACTACCATTACCTCAACCAGATCACCTGTTTTCAGGTTCTGCAGGTCGCGGAATTCATTCAGTGACACCAAACCGTCACTTTTGAAACCAATGTTTATAACCACATCAGTTTTGGTAACGCCTACTACTGTTCCTTCAATCATCTCACCATCGGTGATACTCCTGAAAGTGTTCTCGTAAGCGGCATCGTACTTAACCTTCTCTTCGTCATTGTACGAAGTGACATTTCTTTTGTCGATGCTCCAGTCAAAATCATCGTGAGCTGAAGCAACCTCCGGGGCTGTTTTGAGTGCTGTGAGTGTGTTGTTTTCTTCCACTTAATATGTCCTCCTTTTGTAAAAATTACAGGGGTTTTTTTAACCCTGTTTTGGGGAGGCAAAGGTAAAATGTTTTAACTGAACAACGTAATTTTTATTCATCCCCAGGTCAGCCTTTTCTGCCAAGCATAAACAGCTGATTATCAGTATTATATAAACCCCATTTCAGGCCAACAAATCGCACCTCCAGTAAACTATTACCTTTAACACGCCAGGAGTCTGCAGACATCCATCTCACCAAAATCTTATATTTAAACAAAAAAACAATGAAACAGTACGCGCTCATAATGATACTTGTATTATCCAGCCAGGTGCTCGTTGCCCAAAACGTCAGGTCAAGCGATATAAAAACGGGTACTGTTATTCAAATGGAGGTCTACACTCAGGGCCAAACTTACCCGATCACGCTAACCATAAGTTCATTAACGACTGAAGAAATAGTGTTTTCATATGAC
>JANMMA010000407.1:0-6229 GCA_031372815.1 Sphingobacteriales bacterium | reverse complement strand
CTGGCCGGCGGTGCCCACGATGGCCTTGCGCCGCAGCGCCTCGATCGTGGCGCGCTCGGCTTCGGTGTAAGGATGCGCGGCGGCTTCCTCGGGTGAGAGCAGCGGATTGCTGGTGTCTGTACTGCTGCGGCTCAACACGCTTTTCCAGCCCAATTCGTTTGAAGTGTTAAGCTGGACGTCCTTCTACTATTTCCTGGTAAGATATGTGCAATCGGAAAAAAGTAAATTCCTTTATATACTTGCTTTTGTAACCGCACTGGGATTCCTGAATAAATACAATATCGTTTTTTTAATTGCCGGACTAGCGCCTGCCATTATTATCTCTCCATTCCGTGATGTATTTCGCAATAAGCATCTGTATTTTGCCATACTGCTGTTCTTATTGCTGATATCGCCAAATATCCTATGGCAGGTGCAAAATCATTTTCCGGTGGTGCACCATATGAAAACGCTGGCGCGCACACAGTTGGTAAATATGGAAAGGACTGGATTTTTGAAAGAACAGGTATTGTTCTTTTTCAATTCCATATTCATTCTTATTGCAGCGGCTATCGCTTTTGTGAGATACCAACCATTTCGTATCTATCGGTTTATTGGATGGGGTTATTTATTTACCATCGCCCTGTACTTATACATGCATGCGAAAGGGTATTATGCTATCGGCCTATATCCTGTATTGCTATCTTTTGGTACCGTTTACATGGAATATGTTACGGAAAGAAAAGGAAAAAATATTTACCGCGGACTGATGTTTGTTGTAATGATCTCGCTTTTTGTTCCATTGTTCCAGGTAGCCATGCCGAATAAATCACCCGAACAGATACAGGCTAATATTGATCCATATCGAAAACTCGGACTACTACGATGGGAAGATGGTAAGGAACACAATATGCCACAGGATTTTGCTGATATGCTCGGATGGCGTGAACTTGTTTATAAGGTGGATAGTGTGTACAATACCTTACCGAATAAAAAATCGATTTTGGTGCTTTGCCAAAATTACGGGCAGGCGGGGGCCATTAATTACTACAGTATTAATAACCTGAAAGCCGTTACTTTCAATGCCGATTATGTAAATTGGTTTCCACTGGGAATGAACATTAAGCACGCCATACTGGTTAGGGAAGCAAACGAAGATGACCCTGACCGTACGCAGGAAAGGCCACTTTGTGATACGGTATATAAAGCCGCCACTGTGACGAATATATTTGCCCGGGAATACGGCACTTCCGTTTTTGTAATGAAGAATATTAAGGTAGATGTGTGGCCGCGACTTTTGAAAGAGATCGAAGAGGAAAAAAAATATTGACCGAAATAATTCATCTAATCATACCGACATGAGAAAAATCCTGTTGCCACTCGTATTGTTCATCTGCTCTGGTGTAGTTGCACAAAAAACGCAGAAGCCCGTAATCATGGGAAAAAATTGGGTAGCCGTTACCGGTAAGCCTCTGGCCGCCACGGCAGGTGCACAGATCTTTGTGAAAGGGGGTAACGCTGTTGATGCAGCTTGTGCAATGCTGGCATCCACCTGTACTATGTGGGACGTGCTGAGCTGGGGCGGCGAAACACAGGCACTGATCTATAATCCGAAAACCAAAAAAGTAATTGGTATCAATGCGCTGGGTGTGGCACCAACCGGAGCAACGGTGGAATTCTTTAAGGGCAAAGGGATGAACTATCCTCCCCAATACGGTCCGCTGGCGGCAGTAACGCCGGGCACTCCCGGCGGACTCTGCTACATGCTGGCAGAATATGGAACCATGAGCCTTGAACAGGTATTGTTGCCCGCCATGGAACTTGCTGCAGGTTATCCGCTCGATATTGAAACGTCGAATAGTATCGAAAGAAATAAAGCGCTGATCAAAGACTGGCCATATTCTAAGGCGGTTTTTCTTCCTCACCTCGGACAACACCATGAAGCTCCGGAAGCGGGAGAAATTTTTGTACAACAGGACTTGCTAAACACACTACAAAAATTAGTGGAGACAGAACGCCAGGCATTGAAGAAAGGGAAATCCCGCAAGGAAGCCATCTATGCAGCCAACGATCGCTTTTATAAAGGCGATATCGCTAAGGAATTCGTACGCGGCTCAAAGGAGCAGGGTGGTCTCATTACTGAGCAGGATCTCGCCAACTGGAAAGTGATTGAAGAAGAACCTCTAAGTGTAAATTATCGCGGCATCGATGTTTATAAATTGCAACAGTGGACGCAGGGACCAATGCTGTTACAGGGACTGAACATGCTGGAAAATTTTGATTTGAAGTCGATGGGCTTCAATTCATCCCGCTACATACATACGATGTACCAGGTGCTGAGCATGACATTTGCCGACAGGGATTTTTATTATGGTGATCCTTATTTTCCTCCCGCCGAGCCGATGAAGGGATTATTGTCCAAAGAATACGCAAAGTTGCGCGTGAAGCAAATGAATATGGAAAAAAACGATCCCAAGGTCAAGCCGGGTGATCCATATCCATTCGAAGGAAAAACAAATCCATACCTCAACAGCCTGGAAAAATTTGGTACAGCTTCCATTGCGCCAATCAACAGGGAGTATTTAGACAATGTTTTCCTCGGCACAACATCCGTTGAAGCCACTGACAAAGAAGGATGGGTGGTTTCTATTGTACCCAGTGGTGGATGGATACCCGCAACCATCGCCGGCAAAACCGGTGTGGGCATGAGCCAGCGCATGCAAAGCTTTGTCCTTGATCCTGCGCTAAATCCATTTAATGTTGTTGAACCGGGCAAAAGGCCAAGGGTAACGTTAACGCCTACACTAGCCATGAAAGACGGCAGGCCTTATGTGTCTTTTGGTGTGCAGGGAGGGGATACGCAGGACCAGAACCTGATACAGTTTTTTGTGAATATGGTCGATTTTGACATGAATGTGCAGGAAGCCTGCGAGGCGCCAAATATCAATACCTATCAATATTATCTTTCTTTAGGCGGAGAGGACCGTAAGCCAAAACCGGGCAGCATCTTACTCCAGGAGTCAACACCATCATGGATCCGCAAGGAACTGATCCAGATGGGATATAAACTGACGTTCGACGATCGTACATCAGGGCCCATCAATGCCATATACTTCGACTGGAAGCACAACAGTTTCTGGGGCGGTTCCAGTAACCACGGAGATGATTATGGGATTGGATGGTAGTCAGGTCGAACTGCCATGTGAATAGGCGGTGAACCGGTTATCGCATTAACCACATTATCGCACTAACCACATTATCAAATTATAAAAACTGGCATACTATTTTACTATTTTGAAGAACAGTTGGTCATTTCCAACTGTTTCTTTGTTTAATGCCAGCAGAACTTTTACAATTTACCGGCAAGAGCATTTATTGCCAGCTTGCCGATATTCATATTGATCCTTCCATCCCCGTGGAAAGGGCGATCATTTCCCATGCACATGCTGATCACGCGCGACCGGGTTCAAAACATTATTTGGCGCATAGAGACAGCGAGGCCATTCTTCGGCAAAGGCTGGGGGAAGACATTTCAATACAAACGGTTGAATACGGCGAAACCTTTCATGTCAACGGGGTGGAATTCTCATTGCACCCTGCCGGACATATCATTGGCTCAGCCCAAGTAAAGGTTGCCCATCATGGGCAGGTATGGGTGTTCAGCGGAGATTATAAATTGGAAGATGACCATTTCGCTGTTCCATTTGAATCGGTGAAATGCAATGTGTTTATTACGGAATCAACCTTTGGATTACCGATCTATAATTGGCCCCAACAGGAACTCACCTTCAACAATATGATGGACTGGTACCAGAAAAATAAGGAAGAGGGCAAGGTGAGTATCCTGATGGGGTATGCTCTGGGAAAGATGCAACGCATCCTGAAAAACTTGCCGTGGGCCGGTGAAGAAATATATGCACACGGTGCAGTGTATTACTGTAATGAACGATTGAGGCATGCAGGATTCGATCTTCCCAAAGTGGAACTAATAACTCGCGAAACACCCAAAAAACTATTTGCAAATTCGCTCGTGCTTGCACCGCCTTCAGCGCAGGGTTCACCATGGCTAAAAAAATTCGGCGCGTATTCACTGGGGTATTGTTCGGGATGGATGCAAGTCCGCGGTGCGAAAAACCGAAGGGCGGTAGACCAGGGATTTGTGTTGAGTGATCATGTGGACTGGAAAGACCTGAATACCGCAGTAAAGATGACAGGGGCGGAAAAAGTATATGTTACCCATGGTTATACGAGCGTTTTTGCACGATGGCTTAATGAAAATGGCATCGAAGCTGCGGAAGTGAAGACCATGTATGGACATGAAGAGGAAACAGAAGCTGGTGTTCTAGAAAAAGAAACCGATGCCGGTGTTTCAGAAAAGGAAACAGCGGCAGCTGTTTCTGAAAATATTGAACAGGCAAATTCATCTATCGAACAGGCAAACACATCTGAAACAACATGAAACAATTTGCCAGTTTATTTTTGAACCTCGACCGGACCAATAAAACCAATCAGAAGATTGAGTTGCTGAAAAATTATTTCATCACCGCTCCTGATGAGGATAAAATATGGGCTTTGGCATTATTCACCGGAAGAAGGCCATCGTTCAAAGTGAACCGTACACAGGTCTGGCAGTGGGCCGCCGAACAGGCGGGCGTGCCCGACTGGCTGTTTCGCGAGAGTTATAATAGTGTAGGCGATCTAGGTGAAACCATATCGCTGATATTACCAGAGCAAAACGATGAACCGGAAGAACGATCGCTGAGCGACTGGTTCATTTTTTTGAATACATTACCACCTTTATCCGAGCTGGAAAAAAAACAAAGCATCATTGGGGCATGGAAAAAACTTGCCCGACATGAAAAATTTGTTTTCAATAAATTATTGATGGGTAGTTTCAGAATTGGTGTTTCGCAGTCGCTGGTAGTTAGGGCCGTGGCTGAAGCGACGGGAAATGATTTTAATATCATTGCCCACCGGCTGATGGGTAACTGGTCGCCTATTGATACCCGCTATGATGAACTGATCCTGCAACAAGGAGAAAATGATCACTCTTCAAAGCCCTATCCATTTTATCTTGCTTATCCCGTGAGTAGTTCATTGGAAGAACTTGGTTCCCCGCAGGAATGGTTTGCCGAATGGAAATGGGATGGCATCAGGGCACAGATTATTTGCAGGGATGGGGAGATCTATATATGGAGCAGGGGTGAGGACCTGGCTACAGACAAATTTCCCGAACTGCATGTCATCAAACAACTATTTCCGGCTGGTACTGTGTTGGACGGGGAAATTGTTTGTTATATGGACAACCGGGTGATGCCGTTCAATGTTCTGCAGACGAGGATTGGCAGGAAAAATCTCACCAAAAACATTTTGAAAGATGCACCGGTGAATTTTATCGTATATGACATTTTGGAATTTGGCGGCGCAGATATCAGGGATTGGCCACAGCAGGAGCGGAGAGCAAAACTGCAGGAATTATTTGACGCCTTCAGCTCGAATAGTTATACGAGGCTTTCACCTCTAATTGATTTCAACACCTGGGACGAATTAAGAGAATGGCACGGTAGGTCTAGGGAATTTGTTGCTGAAGGATTTATGTTGAAAACTAAACAGGGTATTTACCAGGTTGGTCGAAAAGTAGGCGGATGGTTGAAATGGAAAGTAAATCCGTTGAGTGTTGATGCTGTGCTCGTATATGCTGCCAAAGGGCAGGGAAGAAGAACGGAGTTATATACGGATTACACTTTTGCTGTGTGGGATGAGGAAAAGAAACTCATTCCATTTGCCAAAGCTTATTCAGGATTGACCGATAAAGAGATTGCTGAGGTTGATAGGTATGTAAAGCAACATACGTTAGAGAAATTCGGCCCGGTGCGCACAGTGAAACCCGCCCTGGTGTTTGAAATCGGGTTCGAAGGTATTAATGCTTCCAACCGTCATAAGTCGGGTATTGCCGTTCGGTTTCCGCGAATCCTGAACTGGCGGAAAGACAAGCCAATTGAAGAAGCCGATACGCTTGAAATCCTGAAACTTCTCCTGAAAACCGCTAATGGTTAGCAACGGCTTATTACTGTTTAAAATACTTAATTGCTTTTCGATAAAGTTTTAGATACTTTACCATCGGACCTCTTCATGCAGATGTGGACCTCAAGCCTACAGACGAAGATCTCAGGCCAAATCTTCCATACTCACCAAGCTTATAGACATCGGCACTGAATATTGCAGAGATCATTTTAAAGAACACCAGGAA
>JANMMA010000390.1:0-7882 GCA_031372815.1 Sphingobacteriales bacterium | reverse complement strand
AGGCCAGGATTATAATGCTTCATTGACGCTTAACCTGGAAGACATCTATACCACGCACAAACAAACCCTGACTATTAATGGAAAAAATATCCGGATAACTATTCCGGCAGGAATTGAAGACGGACAAACCATCAGGCTTGTGGGGCATGGCGCACCAGGAATTAACGGAGGACCGCATGGAGACCTCTATATTACTTTTTCTATAGCAAATGATGAACGTTTTACCCGCAACGGCAATGACCTTGATACTACCGTTCAAATTGATCTGTACACGGCCTTGCTGGGAGGAGAAATAATGCTGGAAACCTTTGGCAGAAAACTAAAACTAAAAGTAAACCCGGAAACACAGATCGGCACCAGGATCAGGCTCAAAGGAAAAGGATTTCCAGTGTATAAAAAAGAAGCCCAGTTCGGTGATCTGTATGTTACCTATGAAGTAAAGCTACCTACCAATCTCACCGCCCGGCAAAAAGAATTGTTTACACAACTGTCAAAAATCTGACGATAGTTGCGCTTTCAGTTTGCTTTTTACCCCGCCCACCCATTCATGATATAAAATGCTGAGTACAATACTGTCGCGCCTCGATCCATCGTGCTTTAGCATATTACTGCGCAGAACACCTTCAGCTATACAACCGATACTTTTCATAGCGGCAATGCTTCGCTGATTATCATTGTCAGCACGAAATTCAACCCTTACCATGTTCAGCGTTTCAAAAGCAAACTGCAGGAGCAGGAATTTGCAGTGCTTATTCAGGCCGGTGCCCTGAAAATCTTTTCCGTACCATGTATATCCCAATTGAACTGTTTGGTGAAATGGCTGTATATCATAAAACCGGGTACTTCCTGCATACTCATTCTTTCTTTTATCAAATACAATAAACGGGTACTCGCGACCTGACTCTTTTGCTGCCAGTGCTGCGGTTATATATTCCGGAAGACCATCGGGTCCTGCTCCGGATAGCAATGAATATTTCCAGAGTTCCGGTTCATTAAGGGCAAATGGCAGCAGGTGTAAATAATCCGCCTCAATTAGCGGGCGCAGTATGACACGTTCGTCTTCAAGTGAATAATCTTTTCGTACATTGAAATCTGACATTTAAAAAAGATATGAATTATTTTACGATCCCCGAAATATGCATTGCCACAGAAAGTGATATCAATGACCTTGTGCAATTAATGAACAGGGCTTACCGTGGGGAGGCATCTACCAAAGGGTGGACCACTGAGGCTCATCTCATAGCAGGTGAAAAAAGAACCGACGAGAACGACCTCCGTCAAGTGATCCGCAAAACAGGCAGCGTGATCCTTAAATATATAAATGACAAAGGTCAATTACTGGGATGTGTGAACCTTCAGAAACACGGTCAACGATTATACCTTGGCATGTTCAGTGTATTGCCAGAAGAGCAGGGTGCCGGCATCGGAAAGAAAATACTGCTTGCTGCTGAACAGCATGCATTGAACGAAGGTTGCATTTCCATTTATATGCAGGTCATTTCGGTGCGGACGGATATCATTGCATGGTATGCCAGGCATGGGTATATAGATACCGGAAAAATAAAGCCATTCATAGAAGACGGTCTCACGGGAAAACATCTCCAGCCCCTTGAATTTATGGTGCTGGAGAAGTTCTTACAGCCCATGAAACATTCACCGCATAACGGAAATGAATAGACGTAATACTACTTTCAGGATCGGGATATTGACAGCCTCATCCATTGTGGTGGCCAATATGATAGGAACCGGTGTTTTTACCAGTGTAGGTTTTCAGCTTTCTGCCGTTCAAAATACCTGGAGCATCCTGCTACTTTGGTTTATCGGAGGGTTGCTGGCGCTTTTTGGTGCCTTTGCATATGCAGAACTTGGAACACATTTTACTTCGTCGGGGGGAGATTATGTATTTTTATCTCGCGTGTTTCATCCCATGTTGGGATTCCTGACTGCGTGGGCCGGACTCACGGTTGGTTTTTCAGCTCCTGTAGCGCTCGCTGCCATCGCCTTTACAAAATATATCAGCCCGTTCGGGCTTCACCGGCAATCGTGGATTGCCACGGTGATCATCCTGCTGATCACCATACTGCACAGTTTTACCATCCGACATAGCAGCCGTTTTCAGAACATTTCCACCTTGGTAAAAATATTATTCCTCATCGCCCTCATAGTAACGGGTACCCTGATAGCAGTTAATGTAAACAATGCGCTGGATTACAGCGACGCCTGGACACATGAAATAAGTAGTCCGGGTTTTGCAGTTTCGATGGTATTTGTCGCCTATTCATACACGGGTTGGAACGCTGCTGCCTATATCACGGAAGAGATAAAGGACCCTGCAAAAAATCTTCCCAGGGCGTTGATCCAAAGCACCGTTTTTGTGGCCGTTTTATATATCCTTTTCAACTGGGTTCTCTTACGCCATGCAACCGTTGATATGCTGGCCGGGAAAGAAGACGTCAGTTTTATTGCTTTCAAAAATCTGCTTGGGGAACAGGGCGGAAAATGGGTGAGTTTTTTCATTGCCCTGCAACTTATCGCAACTATAAGCAGCTATCTGTGGGTGGGTCCCAGGGTAACGATGGCAATGGCAAAAGAACATGCATTATGGAAACCATTGTCGGTAGTGAATCGCCATGGCCTCCCCGTACGCGCATTGTGGCTGCACGCAGCTATTAGTATTGCTTTATCCCTCACTGGTTCATTTGAAAAAGTATTGTTGTATGCCGGTTTCGTACTGCAGTTAATGTCGTCCCTGACAGTTGCAGCAAGCTTGTTTATCAGCAATAAAAATGCAGGCGGGTTTACCACTCCTTTTAAGCCCATTCCGCAAATTGTGTTCCTTGTATTTAATGCCTGGGTACTGGTGTATACGTTGATCGACAAAACCGCAGAAAGCTTATCCGGCCTATTGATACTAGTAGTTGGTGCAGTTATTTATAGCGCCGGGAAAAGAGCAAATCGTTTCCATCAATAATGTACATTATCAAATACCAGCTGCACTTGTTATCCTTGACATCATCTTACTTACCTTAGATGAATGGAGCAACAACTTCGCACCGTAGAGGTTAACAGGTATATCACACCGTTACGGGAGGGCGGTTCGCTGCCTGCTATTGTTGAAGCGGATGATGGTTTTATGTATGTACTCAAATTCCGCGGTGCCGGACAGGGTGTAAAATCGCTGATCGCTGAACTGATTGGTGGTGAACTGGCAAGAGCTCTTGGTCTGCGTATCCCCGAAATAGTTTTTGCTACTGTTGACCCTGCCTTTGGCAGAACAGAACCAGACGAAGAGATACAGGATCTCCTGAAGCGTAGCGAAGGGCTAAACCTTGCCCTGCATTATCTGTCGCGTGCCATTAGTTATGATCCCGCAGTTACCAACATTGACGCGACGCTGGCATCGGAAATTGTCTGGCTCGATTGCTTCATCATGAATGTGGATCGTACCGCCAGGAACACTAATATGCTGATGTGGAATCGTGAACTGTGGCTGATCGATCATGGTGCATCTTTGTATTTTCATCATAGCTGGGATAACTGGCAGGAGCAATCTATAAAACCATTCGTTCAGGTAAAGGACCATGTACTGCTGCGTTCCGCCAGCGAATTAGCATTGGTAGATGAACGGTTTCGGACCTTGGTTTCACCAAACAAAATCAAGGCTATCGTTTCCATGATACCAGAATCCTGGCTGGTCAATGACGATTTACAGAATACAGCAGACGAAAAGCGCGAGATATACTTTCAGTTTTTGATAAACAGGCTTTCCCATTCATCAATATTTATAAACGAAGCGCAGCATGCCAGAGAAACACTTATATGAATATGCTGTGATACGGTTGGTTCCCCGTGTAGAAAGGGAAGAGTTTATCAACGTGGGCGTGATTATCTATTCACAGTCGCTGAAGTTTCTTCAGATGCGTTATGAAGTTAACCCTGATAAGCTCGGCCACTTTTCCGACCATGCAGCTATACACGAAATGGAAGAACACCTGCAGGCTTACGAACATATTTGTCAGGGAACTGTATCAGGCGGACCCATAGCGAAACTCGACCCGCCCTCCAGGTTCAGGTGGCTTACGGCTACCAGAAGTACTATTGTACAATGTTCCAAGGTCCATTCGGGATTTTGTACAGATCCCCTTGAAGCGCTGACAAGACTTTATGACCAATTTGTGGGATAAAAACCCAAAATAAAGAGGGCGCGGCATCGTTATAGTATTAGTATAACGTTACCCCGGACCCATGCAAAAACCCACTGTAAATTCTTTCATAGAGATTTTCCTCCTCCTTTTTACCATTATACTCTGTTTGGCATTATCTGTCTATGTATATATACTTACTCCGCATAAGCACACATCAACAACCAAAAGCCGTAGTAAAAGGAAAAATGACATGCTGCAACAACGCGCATAGTTTGACCTGACCCTATCACCTGATGAGCTGCAGCGTACCTTTCTTAAACAGCAATTTATTATCGGGCGTCTTCCATTCCAACACAAAAACGTAAATGCCCGCAGGCTGAAGTATTTGGTTGATGTAACCATTCCAGCCTTTATTTAGATCTTCTGTCTTAAAGATTCTTGTACCCCAGCGATTGTAAATGCTAAGGTTTTTCAGTGTATATCCTTCTATGGGAAATATTCTGAAAACATCATTGATCCCATCATTATTCGGTGTGAAAACATTGGGAATATACAAGTCATCAAAAACTTTTACGGTCATCACATCATCAGCATTCTCACATCCAACGGTTGAGGTGGCCCTTAATGTATATTGGATTTCTGATGGAGGAAAAACGGCTGGTGTAAAACTTTGTGGATTGGTCATAAAACTCACTGGTGACCAGCTATAAACAACACCCGTACCACTTGCAAAACCTTTGAGCAACGCTGTATCCCCACGGATGATATAAATATCAGGTCCTGCATTGGCGACGGGTTTACGATATACATTCACTTCCACAAATGCCGAATCCTTACAGCCAAACTGATTTGCTGTGACCACTTTGTACAATATCGAGTCCTTTGGTGTTAGCACGGGATTAGGTATTGTGGTGCTGCTTAGCCCGGTAGCGGGCGACCAAAAAAAACTATTTCCACCGGATGCGTCAAACTTTATGGTCTGACCTTCACACACCGTATATAATGGTGTTACCTGGATGGTGGTGGAAGGAAATACGGAAAGATTAAAAGAATCTACGGTGGTACAGCCATATTGTGATTCCAACATCACAGTGTACAGTCCGGCGTCATTTAATTGCACGTTCGGCAGGATGACAGCTGACGGGCTGTTTGCCTGGAATCCGTTGGGGCCCGACCAGTAGTATCGTTGGGCAACAGTTGACACCCTGAGTTCAAGATCTTTGTTGATGCAACCGATAAGATTTGCTGTGGGCTGGTGAGCGGGCCTTGGATGTACGTCGGCCCAAACTGTATTGGAAAATGTTCTGCATTTTGCAGATGCAAAATTAGCCCTCTCGGCAATGGCTAGCCGATAAATGGTAACACCAAAATTGCTGCCTGTCGGGATAGCATATTGGGTGTTGGTAGCCCCCTGAATATCTGTCCAGGTTTTTCCGGTATCCCTGCTCAACTGCCAGATCGACAAAGGATCAGTAAGCCCGCCTGAATAACCGGAATTAAGAACAAGACCGTTAGCCCCGTCGCACAATTCAATGACGTTTGTATTGTAGCCGGTCATACTTGCCGTAACCACCGGACCACAAGCGCGCAGCGTAATATCATCAATCGAAAATGCAGCCCCACAACCGGGTGCAGAAAAACAGGTGATCTCCAGGATGATTTTTCCTGCTGCTACCGGTGAAGTGAAAAAAACACCGAACTCCTCCCATGTTCGCGAGTTCTTAAGTGGGATCCCGCCGGTATTATATGAAGCCAATTGTTGTCCGGTCGCATTTTTAACCGTGAAAGTAAGCTCTGGCAAAACTGCATTTCCACCGCAGGCAATTTTTTGCATTTCATTCGACACAAATGCAGAAAACTGGTAGCCCGTACTTCCGCACAGACCGTCGATGGTATCCCGGTAAATGGTGCCCGGTTGCCCCCCTGCATTAACGACCATATACTGTCCCTGTGCATCACGGGTATGGTCACCTGCCATTAAAAACCATGTATTGGTACCACAGCCGAACAGTAAGGAAGCGATGGAATAATTGCCCGGGTTCGGACAGCCGTTCGTACGTGTATAAGGAAAAATTCCTGGTGGCGGAAATGAGGCTGTTCCACCCCCGCCGAACTTTATGTTAACGATGGGATCTCCAAGGTTACCCCCGCAAAGTTGTGCCTGTGACACGGTACAGCGCATCGTGCACAACAACAGGCAGGACAGGATTATAGCCCTGCTTTGATGAGATACCATTACCCAAAAATAATGCTTTAATTGGCAACTGTCAAGCTCCGGCAAAGCGTACCCAATATCATAGAATAAGGCCTCTAATTCCTTGCGATAAAACGATAATGCCAAATACCAGGAACATGATGGCCATAACAATGTTATTGTGGGAAATGAGCCAGGACTTCCAGCCGTTTAATACGTTTTTTGCCGACTGTCCACCGACCAAATAATAAATTACTGGAATTGCAATACCCACAGAAGATGTCATTATAAATAAAATTATCAGCAATACTTTTATCTGCATGGGAAAACCTGAATTTGCAATGGGCAGGGTTCCGGCAATGGTAAGGGCAGTGTTTTTTGGATTGGTCAGGTCAGCAAAAAAAAATCCAACTCCAAATACCTTGAAGGGCGAAACGGTATGAATCCTCTGTAACCATTTAGGTATAGAAACATCCTCTCCTTTTTTGTGACTTTTTTTCCATTGCCCTAGGGCAGAAAAGATTAAAAATGCGCCCAACAGGATTCGGATAACGGAAGCAAACGTAGTTGGATTAGTTACGGTGGCCACTTTGGCATTATCGGTAAATATCAAAACAGGAATACAGACCACAAGTATACCAAGTGCCCAGCCTAAAATAAAAGCGGGTCCGTTCCATTTTGCCCTTGTGGAAAACAGTGATAAAATAACCGTTATGATGGGAACCGGGCTGATGGCGATTCCCAAGGCAAAAGGGATGATCCCGTATAATATATTTATCATCCGGTAGCGTTGTTACTTCGGGAAAAACATGGTGATGCCCGCCCTGATGCAATTAAATGACATGATAGGTGGAAATTAAATATTTGACTTCGGATACGAAATTAGGGATTCCTGAGTTGCTCACTTGCCAGGTTTGTTTCAATACTACATGTACGACTATCAGGATTCGAATTGCAAAAGTAAAAAAGCGCTTCATTTATCATCAATCACCGGATTATTACGGTTATTTGGTTAAAGATTGTATTTTTGACGCCCTTTCACGGAGGAGTGCGGGAGTGGTTGAACCGGCACGCCTGGAAAGTGTGTATACCCGAAAAGGTATCAAGGGTTCGAATCCCTTCTCCTCCGCAGATCTATGCAGCTCCCGTAAGGGGGCTGTTTTTGTTTTTACACAGAGTGAACTTGTTCACGTAAGTGTAAAAATTAAAACAGCCTACGAGCAACGCGAGTAGCTGCATAGATCTGATACCCTCCACCCGGGGATCACTGAAAGTAATCCCTTCTCCTCCGCCAAAACAAACTGAAAAGCCCCGCAAGGGGCATCTTTTATTACGACGCGTCCAAAGCTTGCTTTGATAAGCGAAGTGATAAAAAATGATAAGGCGCGGAGCGCCGGCTTTTCTATTGCATTGACATCCTCCACTTGGGATCACTGAAAGTAATCTTAGGAGCTGACGTACTTAATGGAACGTTAGCCCTCATTTGTTAGATCTGTGCAGTGCGATTGCGCAGCCATTCCATTGTCTCCACCAAGTCAAGCCG
>JANMMA010000379.1:0-2469 GCA_031372815.1 Sphingobacteriales bacterium | reverse complement strand
AATCCATTTTTTAGTCTTGTTACTTTCTCCTATCGCCCTGCGACAAACTGATGTGCATAAACTCCGAACCAACTTATACGTTATGCGGTAGTTACGGAATAGAATTATTCGCTTAAAAAATGTAATCAAGGCTTGCTGAATCGATGTTTCCAAGTGCACTGAAATAATAGATACATCAAATTTTTCCTGAAGAATTTCAGCCTGGGTAAGCTCAAAAGTAGACGTCAAAACCATTTCGGGGTTAAGAGGCTCAGAAGATATTATCAGTACTTTTTTTGTCATTTAGCAAAAGCGGCTTAACCGCTTCATTAAATATTTTCCTCCATGAATCCCAGTTCAGTCGCCTTTCATATTCAATCCTGGACGACAATTTTAGGTCCTTGTATGCCTTTGCTGAGAGCCATAGTTCTCGGATAGACGCACTAAACTCTTCCGGCGAAGCATTATATGGCAAACAATATCCGTTTTTCCCATTTTGAACTATAAACGGTATTCCGCCTGTTGCTTTGGTAATCGCGGGTATTCCAAAAGCCGCAGCCTCTGATAATACCACCGGTGTGCAATCCGCCTTCGATGGTAAAATTAAGAAATCAGCGGCCAAGAATATGTTATAAAATATCTTTTGATGTGTCGGATCATTCTTATCGAGGAAAGGAATAACTGTGCATGCAGGATCTGCATCCAACTTAGGATCAGATCCAATTATGGTCAAATGGCAGGCTACTCCGCTATGCTTCAACTGTTTATATATCTCAAAAGCCTTAGGGCCTCCCTTACGCACCCAATCAACCCCTATAAATAGAAGCTGGCATATTTGATTACTCTTTCGGCCAATCTCTTCCCTTGATGGAATTTGTTCTAGACAGGGACCAAACGCTGAGACCAATATTTTTTCAGGGCTGGCTCCGTAGTCTCCTATTGCCGAATCCGCAGCCCATTGTGAACTGTACAGGATCCGAAAAGACTTACTGATCATCCGGCTCTCCATATAGTTACCCTGTCGGATAGCCGCAGCACAAAGCCCCGTATGCCATGGATAATAATCAACCATTAAAGCAAAAGTAGTATCTGCGATATATATAATGGGAATATCCGTTTGTAGAAAAGCAGCCAACTGGGGCTCTCCTGCACCAATGACTATACAGTCAAAATCCTTGTCACCGATTAACTTTTTAACGGACCAGGCAGCAAAAAAACAGTAGAGATAATTATGGGTAGTAAATTTTCTTGAGGAAATCTGATTCCATTTGGTCCATAATTTATATACATAACGGCCAAATAAAGAAAATTTCACAGGTCCGCTCCATTGTATATCATGATCAGCGGCCAGCGTTTGAAAAATATGATGGCTGAGGCCCGACCATGAATTCTGGTCAGATGGATCTACGGTTGATAAATAGAATATTTTTTTCCTCACCAATTCGTCTTGTAAAATGAAAAGGTCTACTCAATCATAAAATTATGACCAACATAAAAGTATGACCCGTAGTTAATGTGTTCATAAGCCGACATTCTTGTGCCGCTGTCGATCACTTGTATGGGGCAAGCCCTTTCAACCCAGTCATAAATAATTTCAGTTGTTACAAACAATGACAAACAGAAAGCATATTCATTTGGTGCGATTATGCCAGGATCAAGCGTCAACTTAACACGAAGTTCGCCTTGTTTTTTCTCCATTACCAATTTGCTGATATCTTCAACAATGGTGGTGAGATATTCTCCATTCCTGTTCTGCAACATACAGGCAAGTTTTATGGAAGGAATTGGATCAGTTATCTGGATAGTGGCATATAGAACAATGGATTCATCAAAAGGAAAATTTTCGGTTTGCTCATCTTTAATATTCGTGGTCTCTATCCGGGAAAAATAAATTTCACTTTTTCTACCACCAGGAGAATATTCATATGCCTGTCGGAAGTTCTCATGATTCAGATATTGTTCAACTACTTTTTGCGTTTCTCCTATACTAACCAGTTTCCCTTTATGCAGAAATATCGCCTTGTTACACAGTTGTGCAAGGATACCCATGTTGTGACTCACAAATAAGACGGTTCGTCCCTCTTCACGTGCAATACTATCCATCTTACCCAGGCACTTTTTTTGAAAATCTGCATCTCCTACTGCAAGCACTTCATCCACAATCAGAATATCAGGCTCCAGGTGTGCAGCTATAGCGAACGCCAGCCGCATATACATACCGCTGCTATAATACTTAACAGGGGTATCCAAAAATTGCTCCGTCTCCGCAAAGGCAACAATCTCGTCAAATTTCCTCCTGATCTCTACTCTGCCCATCCCAAGAATTGCCCCGTTAAGAAAGATATTCTCCCTGCCGGTTAATTCTGCATGAAATCCTGTTCCCACTTCTAGTAATGAAGCAATCGAACCTCTTAATGTAATCTTTCCATCCGTTGGTTCAGTGATCCGGCAAAGTGCTTTAAGTAAAGTGCTTTTCCCGGCACCGTTCCT
>JANMMA010000362.1:0-9267 GCA_031372815.1 Sphingobacteriales bacterium | reverse complement strand
CCCATAAAAATATTGGTCCAGTAAATATTCCATCCCAGTAGTGATGAAAGTATAATGGCTGGAGCATACACACTGATTCCGGTAGACAAACCGCGCGATACCAAAAATAGAAATGACGTCAGGGTGCGCGTTTTTACATCGAACCTTTTTTCCAGAAATTCATAGGCAGTATACAATTTCAGTCTCCGGAACATGGGGACGAATGTGATACAGAGGATGACCATCGCCAGCGGTAAACCAAAGTAATATTGGACGAACCGCATGCCGTCAGTATATGCCTGACCTGGAGCGGACAAAAATGTTATGGCACTGGCCTGTGTACCCATGATACTTAGCAGCACCATATACCAGGGCATTTCCCTATTGCCCAGAAAATATCCATCAAGGTTTCTGGTGGTCCTGCTTTTATATACGCCATACAGAATAATACTGCTTAGTGTAAGTGCAAGGACGATCCAGTCGAGCTTGCTCATGAAAAGTATTTGGTAAGCATTTGGAACAAGATGATCTGCAATACCAGAAACAACAGGACAGCAATATACCATCCAGACCAGTGCTTAAAAATGGGAGGTTTATCTTTTGTCTCCATTATCGCTATTTGAACGATAAAAAAGATAAGCAACGCCAATGCCTAGCAGCAGGCCGAGAGCCAGTTTCTTAAACACCACCCCCACCAGTAAGCCGACGGCTATTCCGGCTATTAGGCCGACTTGTGTAGAGGGTACTTTTCTTTCTTTACTCATTATTTTTTATTGGGGTTGGCAATTAAGTTTGCAAAAAGTCTGTATGCACCTGGTACGGCTGCTGGTAACTGACGGAAAAGTACCAGGCCGGTATAAATAAATCTACCTTTTCCGTATTCCGACATAATCAGGCTACCCTGACGGTTTTCTGTTTCACCCGTATCTTTCATGCCAAGGACGGGCAAATATTCTTTGGCCCACTTGTCGGCAAAACAAATTCCACGCTCCTGGACCCAGCCATCGAAATCCTTGATGGTTATTTTATTGGGCCATTTTAATAAAGGGTGCGCTGCATCCAGGAAATCCACTGCACTTTCTTCATTCGTAACCCGGCCGTTGGTGATCGAAAATTCGTATGGGCCAATCCGGGTTGACCCCACCGGACCAACAAAGCTATTGGTATTATATTGAACGAGCATTGTTCCCCCATTTTTCACATAATTCATCAGCGGCTCATATGCTGCGTTGAGCCATTCGTGGATATTGTATGCTCTTATACCAGTGATGATCACGTCGAACCGACCAAGGCTTACCTCTGACATGTCGTTCTCGCCAAGGTATGTCACTTCGTAGCCCAGTTGTTCAAGAGCTTCAGGTACTTTGTCCCCTGCTCCGCGAATATAGCCTGCCTTTTTCCCGGCTGTTTTTATATCAAGGTTAAGTACGGTGATACCGTCGGGATAGAAATACCTGATAGCGGGAATATGGTCATAATTTATTGCTGCCATAGCCAGGTAATTTGCCTGGTTAAGCTGGTTATTTTTGTATTCTACGCTTACAGTTACGCCCTCCTTATCCCTATCCTTCATTGATTTGTTACTGACGGGTAACGAAAAGTTTTTTGTCAATCCCTTTGCCACTGAAAGATCTACGTCTTTAATATCTGTTTCAGCGGTTGAAAAACGATTGTGAATAACCGCCTTTGATGGTTGGATATCCATATATGCTGTTGCTGTTAGCGTATAGTTTTTTACTGCAGGCTGATTTTTCCTGAACAGCAATATTCCAGGCGAAGTATTTATGCTTAACGGGGGCACTACGGGTAGGGGTTGAAATAACTCCCCCTTAACCGGGTCAGTATGTTTGTACTGCACAGGCCGGGTGAAACTAAGTTCGAGCCCCTCAACGTCTACAAGAAATTCAGCAGTATATGCAGGCGGATTTTCGGGTAGACCAATCATCTTTTGGTCAGGGACATTGAATGAACCTTTTTCCATGGGTTCCTTCATCCAGTAGGGCTGTGATATATCCCTGGACGGGTCAACATAGAGTCTTTCCTGTAAAAAAACATTCCTGTTTTGTAATAATAATTGAGACATAACCGTATCAACGATATCTATCCTTAGCCTCTTCAATACTACATTCGCGCCTGTACGGTTGATCGCATTTATACTGACCTTTAGTGAATCACCCTGAACGGCGTACGCCTGCGGTGTAGATGCTTCAAAATAAAGCCCGCTGCAATATTCAATCAACTGTTGTACCTCTTTCAATTTCCTGGCTTTCCAATATCCATCTTTCAATTGCGTCAGTTCTTTGTACAGGCTGACGAGAAACTTAACGGATCGTTCGGGATGACTATACTGGAATGATGAAATAATCTGTTCTACTTTCTGTGATATGCCCGATGCATCTGCTACCCTTTGCCAGGTAGTGTCTATGCCGTCCATCAAAGAATTTTTCGGAGCCTCGCCTCCGGTGGGAATAAAATACTCCAGTGCAGTGCCCCTGGAAGCCGGAACGCCAAAGCCCTGACTTTTATGCTGGCTTCTGCTTTCTGCGGCAATTTCCCCGAAGCCTTTACCCAATAATGGATTATATGCACCCACGTCAACCCTGAATTGATTTTCCGCAGTGGTATTAGTGTTGCCGAAATTAAATGTGTTCCAGAGTATCCTTTTTGCCTTCCAGGTACTGACACCAAATGCGAACTGTTCCGGAAATCTTGTAGTATCAGCAGCCGCCATAAAAGCTTCACGGGCAAGCACAGCCGAACCTGAATGATGTCCGTGCCCTGCGCGGTTATCTTCAGGAAACCTGGTAATAATAACGTCTGGCTTAAAATTCCGAATCACCCAAACCACATCTGACAGAACCTTCTCCTTGTTCCAAATCGCAAAAGCTTCCTCTGTGCTTTTGGAAAATCCGAAATCAAAGGCCCGGGTAAAAAATTGTTCAGCGCCGTCAAGCCTGCGGGCCGACAATAATTCTTGTGTGCGTATCATACCCAATGCAACACCCTGTTCTTCTCCAATCAGGTTTTGACCCCCATCACCACGAGTCACTGATAAATAACCGGTACGGTATAATTTTCCCTTAGACAACCACGCAAGCAGCCTGGTATTCTCGTCATCAGGATGAGCTGCCACATACAATACAGATCCAAGAACATTGAGTTTTTGCAACCGTTGTAATATATCAGCACTGTTTACGCTTGTTAGTGCCTGTCCTGCAACCATCGAACTAACGAAACAGCCCAGCAATAAAAAGCAACAAAATTTTTTACTCATCATAATAATTTATCGACCATGTAATTGATGCCTGATACATATTTCACAAAAAATCAGTCCACCATAAATATGGCATTTGCAAGCATCAGTTTTCCATTTTCCCAGAAACTTCGGAATATAGGGTCATCTGCCATAAAAATAATATTTCCTTTATCCATCGGGTAAGACCCAAGAAGAAGTCCGTCTTTTAACTTCAGCTTGGTTTTACTCCCGGCAAAACCGCTTACATAACTTTCTTTTTTAATCACCCCAACATTCCATCCCTCCTTGAAAAATTCGTATATCCTGTCATCCATTTTCAGGGTAAAGTATTGTTTAGGATACCCGAATGCCAATGGATGAGAGTTGTCAAGCTCCATTTTATATACAGCTCCGGGTATGGTATTAGGAAGATAATCCCTTTCCCTGTTTTCATACTGTTTCAATTTCTCATAAGGCTTGCCGGCATCTTCATCTTTTTTATCGTCGTCTTTTTTCAGTTTGATCCCCCATTCCAAAGAGGCCAGTTGATTAACGGCATTTTCAATGGCAATGACCTTGCCACCCTGAGATATCCAGTTATGAAAATTGTCCTGCGTGGCCTTTTCGTTTAGAAATCGATAATTTCCTTCCGGCATTATAATAATATCGAAATCATGCCAGGTAAGGGAATTTACTGATGAGACCGGAATCAGCGTCACAGGATATTTTAGCTGCTGTTCGAGATAATGCCATATCTCACCCGCTGCATTTGCGTTCACCCCTTCACCTGTAAACATTGCCAGTGTTGGCTTTTTAATGCTATGCACACTTGGGCTCCCAAAATCATAACCTTTGTCAACAAACCCTGTAAATACAGGAGTTACAGCTGATTGGAGACCGAGTTCTGAAGCGCTTGCCATGATTTTCGGCAACAGGTTGTCACCAAATTTTCCGTTAGAAGTCTTTAGTATAATCAGTGTACCCTTATCGAAGTTTTTGCCGTTTACAGAAAACGCCTGTTCTGCATACCTTACCCTTATATCCTGTTGTAATAACCTGCTTAGCAGTTTTGCATGGGAAAAACTATTCCAGTTTATTACATATCCAAGTGGTGATTTGTTAGTCGTCGATGGTTCCACTGTTTTTACAACATTTGAAAAAGCTCCGCCGGTAATCTTTTCTCTGGAGGCATATGCTTCCAATCCCCAGGCATAGGGTATGGACCATGAAGTGATGTCATAAGTTGCTGTATCGGTTATGCGTGACCGTGGTTCAAATAACACTTTAACAAGGGCCGATTTAGGCTGATAAGATGATATCAGCATATCATTAACGTCAAGGTTGCGACTTTCCTCCTTTCCGGTAATATAATCGTATACCCGAGCCGTTTTTCTGGCATTAATAAATTCATACCGGATGCCATTGTTATGAAGGAAAGTTTCCAGTTTTTCCTGGACATCAACGCGGCCATCATTCCGGATAACAAATGTTTTGTATTCCCCGGTTCCATTGCTTACTGCATCACTGAAGTATTTTTTAAACTCACTGACGAGTTTAGCAGCATTTGCCGAAGTGATCTCAATGGTGGACAAGCCTGTGGTATAGTGATGTTCTAGTCTGTCGGCCAGTGTCAGCGTATCTCCGTCTTCATTGATAATAGCCAGCCCGCCCCTGATACCGCCCTGTTCAAAGGTCATCCCGATGGCACCATTGTATGTTGGATATGTATCTCCGTAGCTGGGGTAAAAAAGGTCAAACCTTTCTTTGGTAAAATATAACCAGCCGCTATTATCAAAATATTTTGCGTTGTTTTTACCAATCAGCAATTGGAACTCGCGCTGCCACGGAGTAATCACTTCATGATACAGTTCTGCAGCAGGTGCAAAATAATAAGGTTCATTAAACCCCTGTTCGTGGAAATCTACATGCACCTGGGGAAGCCATTCATTATACAGTTTCAGTCGCTGCTGGCTTTCTACCTGTGTCTGCCATGCCCAGTCGCGGTTCAGGTCGAAATTGTAATGATTAGTTCGCCCACCCGGCCATGGTTCCTGGTGTTCCCTGGCAGAAGGCAGCGGATTGGGGACAACTGATGACACTGAATTAAACCAGTTTACATAACGGTCGCGGCCATCCGGATTTATGCATGGGTCGATAACCACCAGGGTATTTTTAAGCCAGTCTTTGGTGCTGGTATTGGCAGGGTCGGTTAGTGCAAAGAGTGTCTTCATAGCAGCTTCACTTGACGAAGGTTCATTGCCATGCACGTTATAACTTAACCAGACTACCGCCGGTAAATCAGTAACTGCAGCCATCTTATCTTTCGCCATACCTGCCAGCCTAATGTTATTTTGTTTTATCTGATCAAGTTTTGCCAGGTTATCAGGCAACGAAATATAGGCGACCATCAGTGGTCTTCCTTCGTAAGTTCTGCCATACTGGTAGACTTTCATCATCTCCGGCCGGCTTTTTGCAACCGCCTCAAAGTATTGAAGGATGCGGTAATGCGGCGTGAATTTTGAGCCTAGGGGATAACCCAGAAATTGCTCCGGGGAAGGAACGGATTGAGCAACGGACAATGAAACAAATGAAAACGAAAGAAGTAAAAGCCTCCAGGTTTTGACCATACAACGTTTTTAGGAAGGCGTGAAAATAAACAATGCACCTGATATGGAAATAGAGTGGATCAATATTTACCATTCCTTACATTTATCTTATGAAAGCAAGACTCATCGTTAGTCCAATGACAGGAAAACCGGCCGTATTGCATACCATGAGAATAAAATTCATCCTATGCCTTTTCATGGTTCTGCTGTTGCACAATTTACCTGCCCAGGTCAAAGCAATAGATCCATTTCAATACACTATTACTAAACAACTTACGGCGCGCAAATATGCGGTCGTTAGCGCCCACCCGCTGGCAAGTCAGGCTGGTGCCATGATTTTAGCACAAGGCGGAAATGCCGTAGATGCAGCCATTGCTACACAATTGGTGCTAGCGGTAGTGCATCCAGCCGCTGGAAACATTGGAGGAGGCGGTTTTATGGTAGCGCGGTTGAAGAATGGCACCAACCTGGCGATCGATTACCGGGAGAAGGCACCCCTCGCTGCTAGCCGCGATATGTATCTTGACAGTAATGGAAATGTGTTTCCGGGAATGAGTGTGTTTGGCCACCTTTCCAGTGGCGTACCGGGAACAGTAGCAGGACTATTTGCTTCACACAAATATGCCATCCTTCCTTTTAAACAATTGATCCAGCCTGCCATAGACCTTGCCGAAAAAGGCTTCGTTATAACCGAAGGGATGGCGGCTTCCTTAAATAAAGGTCGGGCTGCTTTTATACGCAACAACAATACAACGCCTGTTTTTGTAAAAGCAACACCATGGAAATCAGGAGATACTTTAGTGCAGCATGAACTCGCCAACACACTGATCCGTATCCGTGACGAGGGTATGAAAGGATTTTATGAAGGTGAAACCGCAAGACTTATCGTGGAAGAGATGAAGTCTGCTTCGGGTATTATCACCCTGAAAGACCTTTCTTCATACCAGGCTCAGGAAAGGCAGGCGGTTGTTTTTCCCTATAAGAAATATCAGGTCATCACTATGCCGTTGCCAAGTTCGGGAGGCATTATTTTACCGCAGCTCATGAAATCGATAGAATCACGTAATCTCCGGGCGAAAGGATTTCAAAGTCCGGAAGCCGTTCAATTGATGGTGGAAGCCGAGCGCAGGTCATACGCCGACAGGGCTGAATTTCTAGGGGATATTGATTTCGTAAAAGTGAACGTGGAAAAGCTTACCAGTGCTGCCTATATTGAAGACAGAATGAAAGACTTTATTCCGGGAAAAGCAGGTAACAGTGACATGATCGGACATGGTGATGCGACCGCCGAAAGCAATGAGACAACGCATCTTTCTATTGTTGACCAATGGGGTAATGCCGTTGCCGTAACCACAACACTGAATGGTGGCTTCGGCTCTTTCACCGTTGTTAAAGGAGCGGGGTTCCTGATGAATAATGAAATGGATGACTTCAGCGCCCGCCCCGGCGTTCCAAATATATATGGCGCCCTGGGAACTGAAGCCAATGCCATTTCACCCGGCAAGAGAATGCTGAGTTCGATGACACCAACTATTGTACTGAAAAACGGCAAACCATATATTGTTGTAGGAACTCCGGGCGGTACTACCATAACAACATCTGTATTTCAAAGTCTTGTAAATATCCTGGAATTTGACCTTAGTGCCGATGCAACAGTAAACAAACCAAAATTTCATCACCAATGGAAACCAGACATAATTTATGTTGAAGCAGACTTTCCCGTGGCAACCATCGAAGCCCTCCAAAAGATGGGTTATACCATTAAAAAAATAGCGTCCATTGGCCAGACCGAACTCATCATTGTCAAAAAAAGAAAACTCGAGGCGGTAGCAGATAAGCGCGGCAACGACGCAGCGGCAGGTTACTGACGTCATGGTGCTGACTATTAACCCATTAGCATCAACCTGACAAATTGTTAATCCTTGCCCCATCTTTTAGAAAGTGTGGGGGCTAATGTCTATTTTAGCCGTTAAATCGCAGTTCCTGAAACGAACCCTGAAAATAATAGGCAGAACCTTACTTGTGATCATCATACTGCTCATCATTTTGGTCGTTTCCCTGCGTACCGAATGGGTGCAAAATATTGTAATCGGGGAGATCACTTCACGGCTTTCAAAACAACTCAATACCAGGGTATCTATACAAAAGGTTAGCATCGGATTTTTTGACCGACTGAACCTTGAAGGAACCCTTATAGAAGACCAGAAACATGATACCCTCCTGTATGCCGGTAAACTTAAAATGGAAATAACAGACTGGTTCTTTATCCAGGACCAGATTGACCTCCAATATATCGGCCTGGAAGATGCCAATGTTTTTTTCTCCCGAAAAGACTCCATCTGGAACTATCAGTTTATCATAGATGCTTTTGCTTCACCAAATCCCAAAAAAACAACACCTGATACAAAAGAGATTGAACTGACATTAAAAAAACTTGACCTTAAAACGATCAGGTTCATTAGTAAAGATGACTGGGTAGGGCAGGAATACAGGGGCGGCATTACATCACTTGAATTGCTAGCCGACGAAATAAACTTCAACCGAAAGAAAATTTTTATTTCTTCCCTTGTTATTGACAAGCCATATTTTACCCTTATCGATTATGATGGAAAAAAACTTCTCGACGATTCAGTACTTGCCTATAGAAAAAGAAAAGTTGAAGACGGCATTCCCTGGAATGCAGAAAAATGGGATATTCTTGTGTCACGGTTAAGCATAAACGAAGGAGTCTTCCGGTCAGATGGGAACAGCAAGCGCAAACCTTACGATTATTTTGATCCCGCTCATATAGAATTTTCAGGCATCACCGGAACCTTTACAAACCTTAGTGTATTACGCGATACACTGTCGGCAAGGGTGGACCTGAAAACCAAAGAACGCTCAGGTTTTACAGTTAACAGGTTAAAGGCAGATATGGTTTTTCATCCCAAGGGGATGATCTTCCGAAATCTTGACCTGCAGACGCCTAATAGCCGTCTCCGTGACTTTTACGCGATGCGCTATAGCGACTTCAACAGCGACATGGGTGATTATATTGATAAGGTAAAGATGGAAGCCCATTTCACCAACAGTTCACTTAGTACCAAAGACATTGCCTATTTCGCGCCGGAACTTAAAGACATGAACCGCACCATTAAACTAAGCGGGACCGTGGCTGGAACAGTAAATAATATTGCCGCTAAAAATATCAGGATAGAATATGGCAATACGGCTTACCTCACCGGAAATCTGAAATTAACCGGTTTACCTGACATTGACAGAACACTGATCGACTTCAACGGGGGGGAATTAAAATTCAATTACGCCGATGCCGTACAGTTTGTACCTGAAATAAAAAAGATAAAGGACCCCGACCTTGCCCGGTTAGGCTACATAAAATATCGCGGAAATTTCAAAGGATATATCAGCGACTTCAATACGACAGGTTCTATTGAAACAGCGCTTGGC
>JANMMA010000316.1:0-2312 GCA_031372815.1 Sphingobacteriales bacterium | reverse complement strand
GTCGAAGTTCTCATAGTTATAACAGTTTTTCACAGGGATGCCATATTTCGATTGCCAGTCGGTCAGCTTTGACGGCGTTCCACTGATGGCGCCAACAAGTTTTGCTTTCTTGCTCAACTTCATGGCTTCAGCGACCCGCGTTCCGTAACTTCCCAATCCCATAATGGCAACACGCAACATGGGGCCCTGGAATTCCTGGGCATCATCGCGAAGGGATAAAAAAGGGACAGCCATTAGAGGCGCTGAAAGGGTTTGAATAAAATGGCGACGAGTAGGCATAATGTTGGTTTTATGATTAGTTTCTTCGAATTTAAAAATTAAATGCCTAACATTCATATATTGCATACACCATTATGATCTGGGAAATGTGAATAACAAAAAGATCTTAAAAGGTATCTTCTTCTGTGGGCTTACAGTTTGCACGATTTCTCTTTTTGCACAATCCAATCGGCTAAAATTTGAGCAGGTTCTGCCTGATGCCAATTTCAACCATAGTTTTAGTGGTTTTTTATTTGATAGTCAGGGATATCTCTGGATAAGCTCTGGCAATGGCCTTTATAAGTATAGCGGTTATGATGCAAAAAGGTACCAGTTCGATCCATTTGATCCCAATTCAATTTCTCATAATATCATTTATACTTTCTGGATTGACAAGAAAGACACTATATGGCTGGGAACTCCGGAGGGTTTGTGCAAATTTGATCGCAAAACAGAAAAATTTACCCGCTATAATACTTCATTGATTCCTGGCATGCCTGACCTGGCTAATGTAAGTGCAATCAATGAAGATGCCCAGGGTAATTTATGGATTGGAAATTTTGAAGGTAGATTATGGCGTTATAATCGTGAGAAGGGGGAGTTTTTATCCCTGACTTCGAAGCTGAATTTCCAAAAAGATAAAAGCCTGTCTTCTGTTTTTCATGATATCATTTATTTTATCACAAAGGACAATACAGGAAACCTCTGGGTTGGAAATAATAACGGTCTTCACCTTGTGGATCTTAATGAAAAAGATATTGGTGAAAATGGAATCAATTTCAGGCATTACCTGAATTCCCCTTCAGACTCCAATAGCATTAGCGCTAATGAGGTATTATGTATGCGCCAGGACCATACAGGCACGTATTGGATTGGAACTGTGGCAGGGTTAAGCAACTTGGATATTAAGTCTGGAAAATTTACCCGATATTCTTCAGACACACGAAGTCCGCTTCGTATTAGCAACAACGCCGTTCGTAATATAATAGAAGATGTAAATGGTAATCTCTGGATAGCCACTGAGAATGGTTTAAACAGGTTCAATAAAGAGCGAACAGAGATTAGCTCCTGGTTTGAGAATCCCGGTGTCCCATCCGGATTGAAAGCAAGCTGGCTTACTGCACTTGGACTTGATGCCGGAGGCAATTTATTTGTTAGCGGCCCAGGAGGTCTCCAAAGCCTGGTCTTGAATCAGAAAGCATTTGGCCTGTTGCGCAATGATCCGGCAGACCTGAACTCCATCAGCAACAACCAGGTGACTGCCATCGCAGAAGATATACGGAAAAATATATGGATCGGAACATTTGGAGGAGGACTGGACAAATGGGAAAAAGAGACCGGGAAATTCACCCATTATCAAAAAAACCCTAAAAATCAACTTGGTCTCCGAAGCAATGAAATTGGTGCAATTCTTACGGACTCCGGAACTAATATTTGGGTATGTAATAATGAATACCTGTCAAAATTGAATTCAGAAACAGGTGCATTTGAACATTTTAACAGCAACGCCAGGAACCTGGAAAACCAGGATGCTAAAAATCTTTATTCCATTTGCAGGGATTCCAATGGATTGATCTGGCTGGGGACAGGAAATGGTATAAAAAGTTTTGATCCCGTTACAAAAAAATTCAATCATTTCTTTTATGAAGCCGGAAACCCTTTTGGTATCAGCGACTATACAGCCGTTTTCATCCATGCTGATTCCCGGGATAATATATGGGTAGGCACCCAGAGCATTGCCTTTAACAGGTTCGACAAAAAAACGGGCCGGTTTATACATTATAAAAATAATCCCCTTGATTCAACATCCATAAGTTCAAATCTGGTAAACTGTATTTATGAAGATTCGAAAGGTAATTTATGGATCGGAACATTTGGCGGAGGACTCTGCCAGTATAATTATAAGACTGATAATTTCACCACCCATTCGCGCAATAAAGATATTCCCTGGAATACTGTTTTTTCCATACAGGAAGATAAAATAGGAAATATCTGGCTGGGCACTGATGAAGGCGTTTCATGCTATTTTGTTTCTCAGAAAAAATTCCTGAACT
>JANMMA010000306.1:0-7898 GCA_031372815.1 Sphingobacteriales bacterium | reverse complement strand
TGGACCCATTTACCGTAACATGGCATGTATATGATGAATACGGCAAGCATATACTAAAAGAGTCACACTGGTTTACTATGCTTTCTCCTAATCAGCAACAACTTATACCGCAGGCAGAAGAACAAATAACAGCAATAGAATGGACGGATGCAAACCGGAGAAAAGTACTTTTACCCGATAGTTATCCATTGGTAAGGGATTTGTTGGGTTCGTTTTAGTTAACCTTTTTTATGAAAAAAATATCCAGTATAAATCCTTTTCTAAAGTTCCTGTTGTCAATGATTGTAGGGATTTTGGCCTTCTCTCTCAGCTATTCGATACAGATGGAAGTTTATACCCGTTGGATGATCGCCTGGGATTTCCTTGGCCTATCTTATATCCTGCTAAGCATATATACACTGTTCAACACGAACGCCCGGCAAATACGCGGTATTGCGCAAAAACAGGATATCGGCCACAGCCTGTTGTTTATCGTTTTGGTAGGTGTAAGTCTGGCGAGTATGATCGCCATTGTATTGCTGATCAAAACCAATAAGGACTGGTTTCTCAATAAACATTGGATCTCCGCTATATACCTTGGAGGAGTTATTGTGTGCTGGACGCTGATGCATATCCTGTTTACTTTTCATTATGCCCACATGTATTACGGAGACGATGTTGGCAACCGCTCAAGACATCGGGGTGGGCTGAATTTCCCGGGGACTGGGGAACCAGACTACCTGGACTTTGCCTATTTTTCTTATGTTGTTGGTATGACCTTTCAGGTATCTGATGTAGAGATCTCAGACCGGCACATCAGGCGCACCGTGCTGGTTCATGGATTGATTGCTTTTGTATTTAATACCGTAGTTGTGGCACTGAGCATTAATGCCATTATAAGCGAAGCCTGATGCAAATCTATACCTATTTCAGAATTGCCCTGTTAACCGCTTCAGGTAGGAATGGTGACGCGTTGCCGCCATTTCGGATGATGTCCCGTACAATGGTTGAAGCTACTGAAGTATATTTTGGTTCTCCCGTTAAGAATATGGTTTCGATTGAAGGATCCATAGTACGGTTGGCATCTGCAATTGTTTTCTCATACTCGAAGTCGCTCACGTAGCGAATTCCACGCAGTATAAATTTTGCACCTGTCTTATTGCAAAAGTCAATGGTCAGTCCTTCGTAAACAGCACCTTCGATAACCGGTTCATCCCGAAAAATTTCCTCTATCCACTGCATTCTTTGTTCGGCACTAAACATGGGTGTTTTAGAAGCATTGATACCTACCGCTACAATAATTTTATCGAACAACGGAATGGCACGCTTGATGATATCAACATGGCCCAATGTAACTGGATCAAATGTACCCGGGAAAAGGCAGATGCGTTGCATAAAATGAATTTAATGATATACAGCCGAACTATTCGTATTCTCTTTTTCCTGCCAGCAAGTAGAGTACGGCCATTCTAACCGCAACACCGTTTTCCACCTGGTCCAGGATCAGCGATTGTCCGCTGTCTGCCACGTCGCTGTCGATTTCTACACCACGGTTGATGGGTCCGGGATGCATGATGAATATCTCTTTACCTATCTCATCAAGCATTCTACGATTTATGCCAAAGGCCAGGCTGTATTCCCGTAGTGAAGAAAACAAAACCTGGTTTTGCCGCTCTAACTGAATTCGAAAAACGTGGCCCACATCGCACCACTGCAGGGCTTTTTTTACGTTATACACAACACCCAAATTACACGACTCTTGTATGTATTTTGGGATCAGCGTAGGCGGACCTGCAACAGTCACTTCAGCACCCATCTTTTGCAATAAATAAATATTACTCAGCGCTACCCTTGAATGCATGATGTCTCCGATAATAGCCACTTTTTTACCTTCCAGTGTTCCCAGTTTTTCCCTGATCGAAAAGGCATCTAAAAGTGCCTGCGTCGGATGTTCATTGATCCCATCACCTGCATTTACGATTACTGCCGGAATGTGCCCTGCAAGAAAATGCGGCGCTCCACTTGCACCGTGACGAAGTACTACAATATCTACTTTCATGGATAAGATATTGTTTACCGTATCAAGTAGTGTTTCTCCTTTCGATACTGAAGATCCGCTAGCAGTAAAATTTATGGTATCGGCACTCAGTCTCTTTTCAGCAAGCTCGAAAGAAATGCGGGTACGTGTGGAATTTTCGTAAAAAAGATTTACAATGGTAACATCCCTGAGAGAAGGTACTTTTTTGATCGGTCGTTGCAGTACCTCCTTGAACTGAGTAGCTGTATCTAAAATCAGTTGGATATCTTGAGCGGAAAGGTCCCTAATGCCCAATAGATGTTTTGTACTGAGTTGCATTAGGAGACGAAGTTAAAGTATTCCGGATTGCGGATTGCGCATTACGAATTATTTTTTAATAGAGTACTACTTTTGGTTCTTCGTCCCATAGTACCTTCACTTTCTGCGTAATTGTGGAATCGATGGCCTTCCCGTAATAATCAGGCTGTATGGGCAATTGCCGGTTATATTTCCTGTCGATAAGTATGGCTAGTTCAACCTTATCCGGTCTGCCGTAATCGATCAGTGCGTCCATTGCTGCCCTGATGGTTCTGCCGGTATACAACACGTCATCGATCAAAATAATTTTCTTGGCCTCAACAGAGAATGGTATGTCTGTCTCTGTGGGCATATGCAGTCCGGCCCTGTGGTCATCACGATAGAAAGTAATATCAAGCTTTCCGTATCTGATCGGTAGTTCAGGATACAGTTCACGGATATACCTGACTATTTTATCACTGACCTGTATTCCCCTGGGCTGTAGGCCAATAAAACAAGTATCCGTAAACGGATAATGATTCTCTACAAGCTGGTGCGCCAACCTTTGCAGCGTTAAATTGAACTGGTATGTATCGAGTATGGTGACCAAAAGGGTATTTAAACGAAAATAAAACTTAATAAGATATAACAGTGTTTATGACTCCTGCATAAATGGATAACGGTAATCAGTAGGTGGATTAAAAGTTTCCTTAATGGTACGAGCGCTAAGCCAGCGATAAAGATTAAGGATTGATCCAGCCTTATCATTGGTACCACTTCCCCTGGCACCACCGAACGGTTGTTGCCCAACAACAGCACCTGTGGGCTTATCGTTGATGTAGAAGTTTCCAGCAGCGTTTACCAGCTTTTGCGTGGCCAACTCAACTGCTGCCCTGTCTTTGGCCAGGATTGCACCGGTAAGCGCGTACGGTGAAGTCTCATCCACCAATTGAAGCGTCTCTTCAAATTTTTCAGCATCATAAACATAGAATGTCAATACTGGCCCGAATATCTCCTCACACATTGTAACGTATTTAGGATTGGCGGCTTCAATGATGGTGGGCTCTATAAAATATCCGCGGCTCTTGTCGCAGGTACCTCCTACCAATATCGAGGCATCTTCACTTCCCTGCACGTCTTCAATGTACTTTTTTATATTGTCGAACGACTTCTCATCAATCACGGCATTGATAAAATTGGAGAAATCTTCTACTGTTCCCATTTTAAAACTTTTCACGCCGTCGATGAGTTTTCTTTTTACCTCTTCGGCCATATTTGAAGGTATATATGCCCTTGAAGCAGCGGAACACTTTTGTCCCTGGTACTCAAAGGCACCGCGTAATAATGCGGTCACTACTACATCGGGATCGGCAGACTTGTGTGCTACCACAAAATCTTTTCCGCCAGTTTCACCAACGATCCTCGGATATGAACGGTAGTTCTTCATGTTCTCCCCGATGGTCTTCCACATATGGTTAAAGACCCCCGTTGATCCGGTGAAGTGTACCCCTGCGAATTCCCGGTGCGCAAAGCAAACACTACCAATAGTTGGTCCATCAACATATACCAGGTTGATCACACCATCCGGAAGTCCGGCTTCTTTTAAGATCCGCATGAACATTTGCGCTGAATACACCTGTGTATTGGCAGGCTTCCAAACTACAACGTTTCCGCACATTGCCGCTGAGGTAGGAAGGTTTCCACCGATGGCAGTAAAATTGAATGGTGTTACCGCTAAGACAAAACCTTCAAGCGGACGAAATTCCAAACGGTTATGCATACCCGGAGAACTGATCGGCTGCTGCTTATAAATCTCGGATAAGAAATGAACATTGAACCTAAGAAAGTCAATGATCTCACACGCCGCGTCGATCTCCGCCTGGTAAGCTGATTTACTTTGACCAAGCATTGTGGTCCCGTTCATATATGGCCTGTACTTCGTTGCAATCAGGTCGGCTGCTTTCAAAAATATGTTCGCCCTGTTCTCCCAGCTCATAGAGGCCCAGGCCGACTTAGCTGCCAAAGCCGCGTCAATAGCCCGTTTTACATGAGATTCATCACCCTGGTGAAAATATCCCAGCAGGTGATCTTTTTCGTGAGGCGGATGTAGTTCTACAACAAGTCCACCCTTTACTTCTTCAGCGCCGATATACATCGGAACATCTATGGTTGTTGACTTCAATTCAGCCAGCACTTCCTTCAACCTTTTTCGTTCCGGTGAACCCGGTGCATAATTCAGTACGGGTTCATTTACGGGAAGCGGGTAATTGAAATATCCTGTATTCATATGACTTAATTATTGATCGTAGTGATGTTTATTCAGAAACAAATTCTAATCCGATGATGGCAAGGATCAAAGTACATAGAAAGAATCAACGGTTATCTGCGTTTTCAATTTCTTTTTCCATCATCAGGAAGGCTTTAATGAATCCATCCAGTTCACCATCCATTACAGGTTGGATATTTCCCACTTCATAATCAGTACGATGGTCTTTGATCATCTTGTATGGATGGAAAACATAACTGCGAATCTGGCTGCCCCACTCTATTTTTTTCTTTGAAGCGTTATTGGCGTTCTTAATGGCTTCACGTTTCCGCATTTCTTCTTCATATAACCTGCTTTTAAGCATGGTCATTGCTTTCTCCCGATTCTCACCCTGGGTCCTTGCCTGTTGACACTCTACAATAATGCCAGATGGTTTATGCGTTAACCTGACTGCGGTTTCAACCTTGTTGACGTTCTGTCCTCCCGATCCGCCACTTCTGAAAAACGCCCATTCAATGTCAGCTGGATTAACTTCGATCTGTATGGTATCATCGATTAGCGGGTATACGTATACGGAAGCAAAAGAAGTGTGCCTGCGGGCGTTACTGTCGAAAGGAGAAATCCGGACCAATCGATGTACACCGCTTTCTGCTTTCAGGAAGCCAAAAGCAAAAGGACCGTCGAACTGAAACGTACAGGTTTTAATACCTGCTCCGTCGCCGTCCTGCCAGTCGAGCTCTGTTACATTCCAGCCTTGCTTTTGTCCGTACATCCTGTACATCCGCGCCAGCATTTCTGCCCAGTCCTGGCTTTCTGTGCCCCCTGCTCCGGAATTGATCTGGAGAACTGCGGGCAATTCATCTTCCGGCTGGTTAAGCGTGCTTTTAAACTCTGCTTCATCCAGTAACTGGATGGCTTTTTGGTGTGCTGCCTTAACGTCTTCTTCCTCCCCTTCTCCTTCTTTCCAGAATTCAAAGAGTACGGCAAAATCTTCGACAGCAGTTTGTGTGTCGTCAAAAAGCTTTACCCAGTATTCGTTAAGTTTGATGTTTTTAAGGATTTCCGTGGCGCGCTTATTATCATCCCAAAAACCGGGCGATAATGACAATTGCTTGTCCTCGTTTATTTTATATTGTCGGTTAGGGACGTCAAAGAAACCTCCTCAGGACGAGAACGCGGTCCCTCATATCTTTAATCTGCTCTTGTGTCATAGCAGCGAAGTTAATGTGATAATGTGACAATTTGCAAAGTGTGAAAGTAGAAATGGGGAAATTAAGGTTTGCAGGAAATTCTCTGTAGTGCAATATGCTATTTAAGTCATGCATGTTACTAAAAGATGACTTTACAAGTTATGCGCCGTACTCAACTATTTCCTGCAAATACTGTTTCTTTGAGCAATCACTATGATAAAGGCATATAATTTTCTCGCAAGCTGGCAGTTATTTCCCGAAAAAGGAACTTATGAGCATGGTGAACGCCCCAAGAGCGGCATTTACCAGGTATCCACCGACGATGAGAAGAAAACACTTACTATCCAGCATAATTGGGTTAACCTCGATAATAGTGCTTTCAGCGCTTCCTATACCCTTGCAGCTGACGGAGAACTCCAAGCCTGTGACAATGATGAAATGGCTGACCACGTACAGGTTAATTTTCCTGACGGCATTCAGTTCGAAGTTCATTTTTATCGTGCCGGGCAGGTGATCCTGCACGTTATCCACGAAATTATGCCCAACGGATTTTTGAAAGTGGTACAACAGGGATCAATACCAGGGAAAAGCTATACCAATACTGAGATCTATCATAAACAAATGAGTGTTCTGCCCTATTCATCTTCTGTTTCAGGCGCATTGATCAGGCCTACAGAAGAAGGCGTGATCAGGCACAAAGCGCTTACGGCAATGGAAGAGCAGACCAACATGCAGCTTTCCCAGATCCGCAAGCAAATTGAATTACTTGCACTACAGGCACAGGAAATACAAAAAAGGAAAGAGCTGTCGATGGTCATTTACGGCGCCAAATTAAATTTTCAACCCGTCATCGGCCAGATTTACTACCTGTACGAAAAGAAAGACGACAGCATCATGATCTCTCTGATCAGCCCAAAGGAATGGGGCGGCGGTGCAGGTCCCTTCAAACGATTTATTGCCAAGGTGCAGTTACTCGCAGATCATACCTGGAACGAGATCAACTAAGGATTAACGGGTTAACTGATTGGCGGATTGGCGGATTAATCCGCTAATCCGTCAATTCGCCAATTCGCCAATAGCTGCACAATATTGTCCTCTCGACAACGTTATCCTTCTGCGGTTACCCGTCCGCAGCTTTAGTTTTATACCCCTACCCCCGGAAAGCTTGTTTTCTATCCGACCCTTCATGGTTTAACCTTAAAATTCATTGGCTATGAAGAATGTAACATTGTACACTGAAAATTTAAAGGTAGTCGGCATGGCCGTACTTTACCTTGCAGTGATCCTGGTGTTTTCAGTATTGCTGACCTAAGAAAAACCTCCGGCTGGTTGCTACATCCTTAGTGCTCCGGAAAATTTTTGCGTATTAAAAAAGCCCCGCTGATTACGGGGCTTTTTTTACGCCAAACTTACTTTTATTTGACCTCTTCAAATTCAGCATCGGTTACGTTCTCCGACGGGCCGGCCTGTTGGCCTTGCGCACCGGGCTGTTGTTCAGCTCCCGGAGTGGTACCGCCCTGCTGAGAAGCATTATACATTTCAGAACTGGCAGCCATCCACGCATCATTCAATTCCTTGGTAGATGTTTCAATGGACGGAAGATCCTGTTGCTTGTGTGCTTCCTTTAATTTATTCAGGGCTGTTTCAATAGCTCCTTTTTTGTCGGCAGGGATCTTTTCGCCGTATTCTTTAAATTGTTTCTCGGTCTGGAAGATCAAGCCATCAGCGGCGTTCAACGCATCAACACGTTCGCGTTCTACTTTGTCAGTAGCTTCATTCGCCTTCGCTTCATTCTTCATTTTTTCGATCTCTTCTTTAGTGAGACCACTACCTGCTTCTATCCTGATTTTTTGTTCCTTACCAGTGCCCTTATCTTTCGCACTTACGTGCAACAGACCGTTGGCATCAATGTCGAATGTTACTTCGATCTGTGGTACTCCGCGCGGAGCAGGTGGAATATTATCCAGGTTGAAAATACCCAGTGTTTTATTCTGATTTGCCATTGGCCGCTCACCCTGTAATACATGTATCTGTACTCCGGGCTGATTATCAGATGCTGTTGAGAAACTCTCCGACTTACGGGTAGGGATAGTTGTATTAGAAGGAATCAGCGCTGTCATTACACCACCCAGGGTTTCAATACCCAGGC
>JANMMA010000293.1:0-4744 GCA_031372815.1 Sphingobacteriales bacterium | reverse complement strand
AACAACCTGTTTAGTATGATGAACGACATCGTGGTATGTGAATCCGGCCGCGTTTATGCCCACAGATAATAATGCAAGTAAAATTGCCGGCTCATAATACGTCGAAATGTGAATCGGGTTAAAAAAATGGTGGATGATTCTCGGAGATAGAATAAACAGGATATCTTTTTTTCGTTTGAAATGTTTATTTTATATAGGTTTTACGAGCGGATCATCATAGAGGTGTGCACGTGAAATGTCGTTCGTCTACCTGAACTCGTTGTCTGTCTATACCCTATCCAAAATTGCAACAAATCAAAAACTAAATTATATTTTAGTTCATGCTGCCGAGTGCAAAAAGCCAAACTCAGCCCACTGTTAACGCAAAATTGGGACTATGGGAAAGTTGTTTTTACTAACGGCCTCAATTGGTTTTTTTGCTATCCATTCCTACGGGCAAAATATCATTAAAGGGACGGTATTCAACAAGCGTGGAATAGCAGTCCCCGGAATTTCTGTTTCTATAAAGCAAACCAACTATGGTGCAACTGCAAACCACAACGGAGTTTTTGAGATCATCACGCCTTTCCCTGCTGACACTTCTCTTGTTGTAATCATTTCTGGAAAAGGGTATAAATCAATTGAAAAGCTCTCGCAACACGACAGCCTTTACATTTATATGGATGACGACGTTTTGAACCTGGACGAGGTCGTGGTCACCGGAAGTAACGTTAATGTGTCCAGAAAAATGCTCGGCAATTCAATATCCACCATTGATCAGTCAGAAATGATGCGTGATGGCACTAACCATCTTAGCGGAATACTTGGCGGAAAAATTATGGGTGGAATAATAACGCAAAATACCGGTGATCCGGGAGGTGGATATTCATTAAAATTAAGGGGAGTAGGATCTGTGTTCAGTTCCTCGGAATCACTGTATATATTGGACGGATTGGTCATCGACAATAGTTCGGTGAATATGGTGAACCTTAACGTTCCCGGTTCCTACCAGACCGGTACTAACAGGCTGATCGATATCAATTACCACGACATCGAGCGTGTTGAGGTAATTAATGGTCCGGCTGCGGCAGCCATCTACGGCTCAAGGGCTGCAAACGGGGTAGTACAGTTGTTTACAAAAAAAGGGCAGAAAGGAAAACCGCAGGTAGTATTTAGCACCAGCGTAAACCATAATTCTTTTACTAACAGGATCAAGGTAAACGAGTATCCATTCCGTTTTGGTATTAAGAAGGGTTCGGACCTTGACTCTTCAGGTGACAGGCGAACAATGCTTTTTAATTTAAGGCCCAATAAGAATTTAGTGAGGGGCGGTGGACCGGTTTCTTATACGGGTGAACTTGACACTGCCATGTATGCAGTCAACCGATATGATTACCAGGACGATATTTTTGAAAGTAGCTGGGGGACCGATCAATATCTGTCGATCAGTGGCGGAGGCGACAATGGAAACTACTATCTCTCTGGCTCTTTCCTCGATAACGGCGGAATAATGAAAGGAACCAATTTCAACAGATACAGTCTCAATATAAGATCAAACTATAAATTGAACCATTGGATACAGGCAGGAGGCTCACTGGTATATTCCAGAAGTCGAAGTGATGAGATGCCAAACAGCTTCCAGCAATTTTCTCCTATTGGCGCTATGAACCATACAGATAACGTCTATGACATCGATAAAAGAGATTCTGCGGGTAATCTGAGAATGGTTGAATATGCATGGATGAATCCATTGACACCAATCGAAACTTATGAACTTTCGGTAGAGACCAACCGGACCATGGGGGGCATTAATTTCAGGCTAACACCCTGGGGAGGATTTGCTTTATCAGGGGCTTTTGGTTTAGACACTTATGCGCAACAGGGCTTCACTTACCAACCCAGGGTTCCCTACCCTTTTCTGCCAGCAAATCTTTTTCCCGATGGATACGTTAGTCAGTCTAAACTTAACTATCAACAATGGTCGGCCGATATATCTGCTTCTTACACAACAACTTTGGCAAAAAAAATATCCAGTGTTACCGTGGGCGGATTTTCGGGTCAACAAATTCAAAGCACATTTCAATCGCAGGAAGGGCGAAATCTATTGTCGTATGGAAGGACCATACAGGCTGCACAAAATCTTTTCACCGCACCGGTAGACCAAAGAACCAAACAGCGGATTTATGGATATTTCCTACAGGAAACATTTGGGTACAATAAATTATTGTACGTCACAGTTGCCGGAAGATTTGATGCGTCGTCTGCTTTTGGCGCCAATGTTGGAAATGTCTTTTATCCCAAAGCTGGCATGTCGCTCAATTTGTCGGATGTGAAATTCTGGAAAAATTCATCTATACATCACTGGTTTACGACGCTGCATCTTCGGGCAGCATATGGTAAGGCCGGCAATCTTACAGGCCTTGGCGCATATGATCGGTTTACCACGGTAACTCCTGTAACGTATTATAATAGTGTTGGTGGATTTGTTCCTGCGAGCAGGAAAGGAAATGAAGATATCCGTCCCGAAACAAAGACCGAATGGGAAGCCGGAGCAGATATGCAATTTTTAGGCGACCGTTTATATAGTAAGATCACATTTTACAAACAGACTATAAAAGACCTCATCATTCCATATAACTGGGCTCCTTCAAACGGATACTATTCCATTTTAGACAACATCGGAAGTATGCAAAACAATGGCATGGAATTGATGGTGGGAGGATTTCCTGTAAAAGGGAAAAGATTCACCTGGGAAATTTCCATGCTTTACAATGCGTACAAAAACAAAGTAATTGATCTCGGAAGTAATAAAGGTTTTGTAGGAATTACACCGAGCCAAGGTGCGGTGGAAGGTTTTCCGATTGGTGTGTACTACGGAAACTATTACGCGCGCAATAACGACGGTAGCTTGTTGTTAACCGATAATAATGGTTTTTTATTGCCGCAACCAGAGAAAGGTGATCCGGTGAAGAACCTGCCAGACCGGAGGAATGGGCAGCCTTACGGAACTCCAATCAATAAAGTATTGGGCAGCCCTAACCCCGATTATTCAGCGACACTGATGAATACATTAACGTACAAAAACCTTAGGTTCAGCTTTCAGATCGACAGACTGGCGGGGATGGAAATGTTCAACTGGACAAGAATAATCAGAAACAATGTAGGAAACGCTAAACTAGCAGAGCAGGAACTGAGCGGTTCATTAACAAGGGGATGGGTAGGTGCAGTAGGCGGACAAATCACTGGTCCATTTATACAGGAAGAAGCCGTTGAGGATGCAAGCTTTACGAAGATCAGGGCGATATCGTTGAGTTATAAATGGAGCGGACAAAAAGGCATACGTTCATTGGAGTTTGTTCTTACCGGAAGGAACCTTTTTACGTTCACTTCTTATGATGGATTTGATCCGGAAACAAGCACTGCCGGACAGTCAATTATCAGGGGAACTGACTATGGTTCATACCCAATCCCGAGGGTAGTTCAATTTACTATTGTAACCACATTTTAATAATGGGTATGAAGAAAGTTTTCATGGTAGTTATGGCGATCGTTATGATAGGCGTTTTTTCCTGCAAAAAAGATTATCAGAATCCCAATGGACCCACCCCCGATGATCTTGTAAAGACACAGAGAGGGATGGTTGAACTTGTCGTTGGCATTAAGAATAAGTTTGCTGTTAACGGCAGGTGGGGTGGAGGAGTTGTGTTTAATATGATTACAGCAAATGGTTTCACTACTAAGGAGATTACCCTAAAAGCCGGCGGTAATCAAAATTATGGACAACTCTCATCAGGCGGGAATAATTTGGCTACAACAAATGAGGTCCTAACTGAATTATGGTCGAACTGCATGAACATAAATCATTTCTGTAGCCTGCTGCTAAACAATTTGCAAAACGCACCTGATCCTGCCATCGGACCCGCCATAAAAAAATATGCGCTTTTGTATAAAGCGATGTCTATTGGCATCATGTCATCGTACTGGCAGGAAGTTCCCATTGCAACAAGTGAAAATGCTGTTTTTGTAAGCAGTTCTGAAGCATTAAAAGAAGCTGTTTCATTACTGAACCAGGCTTTGCTTGTGAGCATCCAAAACCTGAGCGTGGAGTATGCAGCTATTTTTGGGACAGAGATCGACATGAAAAACACCATCAATGCACTGCTGGCAAGATATAATATGATGTTGTTGAACAATGACGAGGCAATAGTTAGTGCATCCAGGGTTTCCTTGAGCAGCCGGTCCATATTCATCTATAATGCACAAAATCGCAATCCCGTTTATAATGCGGGCTTCAGTGCTGGTTTAGGTTATGTAGTCTCTGCCAGATTCGGTTTGCCTGCCAGCCTCCTCCCGAGGCCAGGCAAAGAACATTCAGCCCAGCGACAGAGGGTGGCAGCCAGCCACGGCCATCCAGAGTTTTTAAAGGATTTCGACATTCTTCTTCAGTCGCGACGCGAGCGAACAAGCTTCCCGTATCTGCCAGATGGTTCCATGCTTGCTGATTGCTGCTGCGGTAATCCACGATGCGTACTCGAAATCCAAAAAGGCGAAAAAAGTCATGACGACGCGACTCTGCGGATTAAAGAGGCCTGGGAATCGAATCACAACCAAGTCTGCATCGATGTTCGAGCGAAGATCGGCCATTCGTGCATTCTAAGGGCCGAAATTGCGATCGAGAGTAGTCCCAACGCTGGGAAGCCATTGACGAGAGCGACGGGATTCTGCAACTCGTATTCGACTTCGGACGCCTGCCGCCATAAAATCA
>JANMMA010000267.1:0-5501 GCA_031372815.1 Sphingobacteriales bacterium | reverse complement strand
TTAAACAAATAAGTAAAGTGTCGGTGGAATTGCAGTAAAAAGTGCAGCCTACATAGGATTGCCTCAATACGACCTTTGAGATATAGTTGACTCTTAAAGTTAGAAGATATGCCAATTTACGGCAGCCCAGTTCATGGTTTGCCCAACTGCAGCAATACTCGATAGTATGCGCAGTAATTTCAAATACTTACTAACCTTTCATTTTGGGTTTTGTTAGGCTATACGCCCACAGTATGAGAATTGCCTGAATGGGCAATCGCAGGAGAGCCAGCCACAAATAATTGGCATTTTCTCTAAAGTAATTAATGGCCATTTGGATGTTGGCGGGGAACACAGCAATTAGAAGCGCTATAATTAGCCATGCTCCAATGCTTCTGGTTAATTCGGGTAACAATAATAAAGCAAATAATATTTCACAAAATCCGCTGAAAAAGATAAGTTGTTCTTTATATGGAAGCCAGGAAGGCATTATGTTTATGTATGCCTCAGGATGAATGAAATGATTTATTCCTGCTATTACATACACGGTTGCCATTAAGATGTAAGAAATCGAATTTCGGATGCGGTATGACATTGTTTACAAATCTACTGAACTGCGCACAACATGGGGCAAAGTAATGATGCGGATGTAAACATTTCAATTTGGACACCGGCCAAATTGGTTTCGGGCGAGAAAGGTTACTACTTAAAAATTTTAGCTCGTTCACCCTGTACTGCGGTAAGTTGTTGACGTTGTTCATAACTTTAAGCAATTTTACTATTAGTAGGAGAGGCTCTACTAGCCCTGACTTTTTGTAGCAGAATTTATTTTTCTGGAATCATGCGAATGCGAATTCCCCTTTTCCTTAAAAAATCATTTTATTGTGAATTATCATCTGTCGAAAAATGTATTTGCTCTAGGCCTGATGTTTATAGGTTTTTCAGTTACCGGTTATAGGCTCATTGCCCAGCACTCAGGTCCTATAAAAGTGGAAGTAAGAAAAGTGGACAGCAGTTTCAGATTATATCGTGCCGGACAGCCTTACTTTATCAGAGGTGCAGGTGGCACTAATTATTCTGACCGGTTGGTTCAATACGGAGGTAATTCGATTAGAACCTGGGATACCAGAAATGGCGATGCAGAATTACGGAAAGCACAGCAACTGGGCTTAACGGTAACCTTGGGTTTGAACGTAGCACGGGAGCGACATGGATTCAATTACGATGATGAAACCGCAGTGCAACAGCAGTTAGAAAAACTGCGCCAGGAAGTACTCAAATACAAAAGTTTTCCTGCTTTGCTGATATGGGGGGTCGGTAATGAACTGAACCTGAACTATACAAACCCAAAAGTTTGGGATGCTGTAAATGACATAGCAAAGATGATTCACCAGGAAGACCCAAATCACCCCGTTACTACGATGTTGGCCGGCGTGAGTAAAAAAGAAATTGACTATATAAAGGCTAGGTGCCCCGAGCTTGATCTGCTTTCTGTGCAAGTATATGGAGGATTGGCAAGTTTACCACAACAACTGCGCAATGTCGGTTGGGAAGGTCCATACATGGTAACAGAATGGGGACCTACCGGACACTGGGAAGGACTGCAAACATCATGGAAAGCGCCAATTGAAGAAACAAGCAGTGAGAAAGCGGCCGTGTATAAAAGCAGGTACGAATATTCCATGGAAAGAGATAAAGAAAAATGTCTTGGCTCATATGTTTTTCTGTGGGGACAAAAGCAGGAACGTACGCCTACTTGGTATGGCCTGTTTACAGAAAAAGGGGAGGAGTCGGAAGTGGTAGATGTAATGCAATTTTTATGGAGTGGAAAATGGCCCCAAAACCAGGCACCCCATATCTATTCATTCCAGATAGACAGTAAAAAAGTAACCGATAATATTATGTTGAAACCGGGTAAAAGCTACAGCACAAACGCGACAGCTTTTGATCCAAATGGGGACAAACTTAGGTACCGTTGGGAACTGCTTGATGAGGCAACAAAGGTAGGCGACGGCGGTGACCATGAAGACAAGCCAAAAAACTTGGAGAACATGGTAACAAATGCAATCAACGGAAGAGCCACACTTAAAGCCCCTGTTAAAGAAGGTGCCTATCGCTTATTTGTTTATGTAACCGATGGTAATAACAATGTGGCTACGGCTAATATTCCGTTTTACGTAAAAGAATAATCTTATCAAGTGCAAAGTTCAGTTGCTATAACTCTCTTAGCTAATTTACGGTAGCCCATTTAAGATTAGCTCGTAAAGGGGTAAGCACAGTAAGCTGTACGTAAGCTTATATTAAGTAATTTTAAATATGCTTGTAATTTAAAAGTTTGTTTATGGTATCAGGACCAATAATTATTATAGAAGACGATGAGGATGACAAAGAAATTATAGAAGAAGTACTAAAAGAATTGGAAATACCCAATAAGACCGTTTGGTTTACAAAGTGCACGGACGCTTTTATTTATTTAAAGTCACAAAATGAGCAACCCTTTGTTATTTTAAGTGACGTTAGTTTACCAGGACAAAGCGGTATGGAGTTTAAAAAGCAAATTGACAATGATGCAGAACTAAAAAAGAAAAGCATTCCTTTTGTTTTTTTCACCACTGCGGCAAACAGAAATTATGTAAACGAAGCATATCTTGAATTGACTGTTCAAGGATATTTTCAAAAGGCAAATAGCTATAAGGAGACTAAAAACATTGTCAGATCGATACTGGAGTACTGGAAGTATTGTAAACATCCAAATGTTGTTTAATTAGGATTGCTGAGATTTATTATCAAAAAAAAAGGTATTGGAAAACTAGTGGTAATTTTTGTATCAGGCTTCGGCGAAGACCATCACACCTGGCAAAGCGTTCAAGATAGTGTTTCAAAGTTAACTTTAACTATTAGTTATGACCGTGCTGGATCAGGCAGGTCTAAAAGCTTGTTTAAGTATGGCGCATACAACGGCATGTCCTCGGCGTTGTGCCATTATGGAGTCTTAATCACCGGTATTCCTGGTGAAGAGATAGAGCAAAGTTTCAATCGTATAATATAGTGCTATTAACAATTGATCGCATGATAAAATCAACTTTATTCTCAATCGGTTGCCTTGTTTATTTAGCTTGTCAATGTTATGGACAAGTGAACAAAACAAGCACTGTTGCGCCTGGTAAAATAATCAAAACACCTATTCTTTGGACAGTTGATTGGAGTTCCGATGATAGATTCTATGCAATCGGTGGCGATGATAAGTTGTTGCGAATATATAATGCAAAAGATTCCAAATTATCTAAGACCTATAATTTGGAATCTGCAGTACAATGTTTAGACTGGAATAGAACAGGGAATATTTTAGCCATAGCACTAGATGATAATCTCGTTCAATTATTAAATGTCGAAACAGGAGAGTTTTTTAAATTGAAAGAAACAAGTGGTTCAAGGGCACTTGCCTGGAATCATACCGGCGAGTTACTTGCAGTGGGTGACTATAATGGTTCCCTTCAAATTTATAGCAAGTATGGGACGCTAATCAAGTCCATAAAAAAAGACAATAGTAAAACATATTTAAGTGTTGACTGGCATCCTCAAAAAAACATCCTTCTTACTGGTGGTGACAAAATAAGAATCTTTGACACATCTGGTACGCTGTTGCAGAGTATTAAACATAGAACCGAGGAGACTATCATACTCACTGCTAAATGGCATCCAGGCGGAACGTATTTTGTGACGGGAGACTATGGAGAGGAAGAAGAAGGAATAGAATCTGTACTGCAATTTTGGACAGCTGACGGTAAAATTATGAAATCACTAGGCGGAAGTAAGGCAGAATATAGAAATATTCGGTGGAGTAAGGACGGAAGATTACTGGCCACTGCAAGTGATGCAATGCGTGTTTGGTCAAAAGACGGCCTATTACTTCATAGTGGAAAATCTGAAAATTTGCTATGGGGTATTGATTGGGATGGTCAAAGTAAAAACATCATTACTACCAGTGAAAAAGGAGATATTTATTTGTGGTCCGACAAAGCAGAGTTTATAAAAGAAATTCGATAGTTAAGCATATCAATTAGAAAAATAATTGGTACGATAGAAAGTTAATTTTTTACAACCCTGTATTTTCATAAGCAGGGCAGGGCTAATGCAAGATCAACTGAAGCAGTAGTCAATATGACCTGCTGCTAACAATTAATAAGGTGTATGAAAGCGATTTTCATTTTGTTCGCCGCCTCAATTCTGGTATTACCTCAAATTGCCAAAGGTCAGTATCCGGAAAAGGATTCAATACAGTTAATTCATACTCTAAACAGGTTGATTGAAAAATACAAAACTCCTGACGCAGCCATTGCTGTCACCCGGAATGACACGCTTATTTTTCAGTTGAATAAGAACCCTGAAAATATAGATAAAAACTACTATATAGGTTCTTGCTCTAAGTCGTTTACCGCATTGGCTGTTTTGCAACTTGCAGATGCCGGGAAAATTAACCTCGATACCCCAATTGTACAATATTTACCTTGGCTCGAGTGTAAAGACAAATTTCGTAGTGACCAAATAACCGTAAGGCATTTGTTAAATCAAACCAGCGGCTTTAAAACTATCGACGGTTTATTTGACTTTATTACAACTGACCGATCTCTCTATGAGAGCAAACTCGCTGCCTACATGAAAACGCTTGAATTGCGAAGCTCGCCGGGAGCGGTCTTCAATTATTGCAATCTGAATTATGTACTTGCCGGGTTGATTATTAGTCATGTTGCCAACGAATCCTATGCATTATACATAAAAAGGAATATCCTTTCTAGAATTGGAATGCAGAATACCTTCGCAACCTTCAGGGAAAGCGAGTCAACCAACATAATTCCCGGATACCAATATTGCCTGAATCTTTTCAACGTAGATGCCAGAAGCTCTTATTCGGATTTCTTTGTTCCCCAAGGCTTCATCAGCAGTAATACCATTGATTTGTCAGCCTATTTGAATTGCATTCGAAATAATTGCATCACTAAAAATGGAGACACTTTATTATCAGCAAGTAGCTACAGTTTATACACTACTCCTCTAAAAGGAGGTTATGCCATGGGGTGGATGGGCAATAAAATTACATTCAACAGGAATTTTGATCGTCAGTTTGGGATTTCTTTTTTTTACCATACTGGATTGGCTATGAATTGCAATGCTGTTTTGGCTATCTATCCGGAGAAAAATATAGCCATTGTTGTTCTAAGCAACATCAACAGCATGGAATTCAGTAAAGAAGCTATGAGTATAATTCTTTCCAGTACAATTGACAAAACATATATAGCAGAATCCTCTATGGAGATTACTGTGAGAACTGCACTGCTAATTGTCTTAACACTATTGGCAGCAGGATTGTTTTATAACATTTTTCTTTGGAGTAAGTATGGATTCAGGATCGGCGTAAGTACGAATTTAATTAGTATTATGCGCCTAATAGGAGGACTTGTGTTAAGCATTATTCCATTATTCATCATTCCCTCAATGAATAACATTTCACTTTTTTCACTGTT
>JANMMA010000021.1:0-2029 GCA_031372815.1 Sphingobacteriales bacterium | reverse complement strand
ATCACCCGGAGAAAATGGCCAACAGAAATATAGGAAAAAACAACCGTTACATAGTCTATCACAGCATAAAGTATTTCAATGGTCTTTAAATTGCTTTACTGTCAGGTTTATTATTTATATCAGTTTTAAGATTACCTGATTTGCCTTTTTAGAATTTCAGTACTAATAATGAATGAACTTACACCTATAACTATCTGAATTCATTCATAATTGCTAAAGACACAACTATAAAACCATCGGAACTCAATTCATAATGACTGAAACTACACCTAAAAACTACGGCAACTCAATTTATAATGATTGAAACCAAGCCTATAAAATTATCGGAACTCACCACGCAGATTAGGGACACCCTGAGCAGGAGTTTTGCGAACCAGTCGTACTGGGTGTTTGCCGATATTACCAACTACAGTTTCAAGCCTGATAAAAACTACCACTACTTCGAACTTGTAGAAAAAGGGGATAAGAGCATGGTCACCAGGATCAATGCAGCAGCATGGGGAGAAGGTCATTTACACATCAGGCAGTTTGAGAAATCAACAGGTCAACAATTTACAAACGGGATCTATGTGCTGATCAAAGTGACGGTCGACTATCATATCCTTCACGGGCTGAAGTTAACCCTGATCGATATTGATACCAGTTTTACCCTCGGAGAACTGGAAAAACAAAAAATCGAAACCCTGAAGCGGCTGGTGAGGGAATGTCCCGACTTTATCCGGATGGAAGGAGGTAATATCATTACCAGGAACAGGGGTCATATCCTAAAACCGGTGATCCAGAAAATCGCCGTGGTTTCCTCAAAACAGTCGGCGGGCTATGAAGACTTCATCCATACGCTCTCAACTAACAGCTTCGGATACACGTTTTTGGTGGAGTCATATTTTTCCTCTGTGCAGGGCGAGAACAAAGCAAATGAAGTTTACCAAAAACTGCTCGACGTCTTCCATTCAAAAAAACAATATGATGCCGTTGCCATTATCAGGGGCGGTGGTTCAGAGACGGACTTTCTCATATTCAATCAGTTCAACCTGGGCAAAATTGTTGCCAAATTTCCAATTCCAATCATCACCGGCATCGGCCATCAGAAAAATGAAACCATCGTAGACCTGATGGCACATACATCTACTAAAACGCCCACCAAAACCGCAGAATTTATTATTGCGCACAACCGGTTTTTCGAAGACAACCTGATGATACTTCAAAAAAATATCATCATTAAATCGCAGCAGTTGTTTGGAAGGCATCAGCAAATACTGACGCAATCAAAAACAATGGTCGTGAATAAAAGTCGCGATTATATAAGCCGTTATCTGCAGGAAATGATGAAGATCAACAGGGTTGTAACACAAAACTCTACCGCTATAATCCATGCTCGCCGAAACGAAATGGTAAAAATCAACAGGGTTGTAACACAGAACTCTGCCGCTATAATCCATGCGCGCCGAAATGAAATGGTATCTTTGTCCGGTAGGATCATCGCCCATCCAAGGGTTATCGTTGGAAACAGAAGACATGAATTGGGGCAATTGAAATCGAACATTGATACGTTCAAAGGACAATTCCTTAAAAACCAGGGAGGATACCTAAAGCACTACGCATCGATGATCAGGCTGGCATCACCGCAACAGACTTTGAATCGTGGATTTGCCCTGGTTCGAATAAAGGATAAGATCATCACCAACCCGGACGATATTTTAGAAGGAGAGGATATCACCGTAGTATTGCGGCAGACAGAAATACAATCAACCGTAACTGGAAAAAAAGAACTAAATGGATTCCCAGACAACTTATGAATCGGCCTACAAAGAATTACAACAGATCGCAAAAGAAATTGAAATGGAATCTGTATCTGTTGATGTACTCGCGGAGAAAGTAAAACGCGCCTCAGAGCTCATTGCTTTCTGCCAGGATAAGTTGCGGAACACTGAACTGGAAGTTACCAAGATCATTGAGCAGATGGAAAGAAAATAACGCAAAGAATGGGATGAAACGCAGCGACGCGGCAGAAACGCGGATATGCGGGGAA
>JANMMA010000020.1:0-3182 GCA_031372815.1 Sphingobacteriales bacterium | reverse complement strand
AGTTTGAGCACAACGGTGAAAAGAAGATCATGCTGAATTATGCCAAACTGAGGATACTGGAGTAAATGTGGAAATGCGGTACTGCGACAATGCGGGAATGAAGTGTGGTAATGGCCATTTTTGAAAATGTTAAGTAACGCTGAATTGCCGCGTCTACATTGATTTTCCCGTTTTGATTTTATCGAATGCTGAAATTTGCCAATTATTGTTATACGTTGAATCCATACGGATTCCCCGTGTAACAATCTGTACTTTTCCCCGACTAATTTTACACATTGCAGCACAAACACGATCAGGAGGAATTTCTTCGCCTGTTACAACAGCATAAAGGAGCGATCATTAAAGTTTGTTCCCTGTATACCAGGCGCCTAGAAGAGAAAGACGATCTCTTCCAGGAGATCGTTATTCAACTTTGGAAGGCCTGGCCAAATTTTAAGGGTCATTCAAAGTTCAGCACTTGGCTTTATAGGATCGCATTGAACACCGCCATCTCAGGCTTAAGAAAAAAGAGAGCTGATGTGGTGCTAATGGATGCCAACGACTTACCTCATTTAAGTGATACAGACAATCATCCGGAAAAGGAAGAGCAATTGAAAGCATTGTATGATGCCATCCGTCAATTGCCGGAAATAGACCGGGCCATAGTGTTGTTGTACCTGGAAGACAACAATTATGAGGAAATGGAAGACATATTGGGTATCAGCCAGGGAACGCTTCGAGTGAAAATGAACCGCGCAAAAGAAAAATTGAAAAAAACCATTCAAACCATGTCTTATGGAGCTTGATAATCTTAAAGAACTTTGGCAACAGCAGGAAAATGAAACCCCAGGTTCAGATCTGCAGACCATACTGGGTAGAAAGTCTAATGGTCCCATTGCAAAAATGAAACGTAATCTCATTATTGAACTTGTCGTGTTGTTGATTACCTACGGCGCTGCTGTTGTGTATTTCTTTATCGGATTTCGCGGCTTACTAGATTCACTGGCATGGGTCTATCTTTTGACAGGCCTGCTATTTGTATATTATTTTATCAGGAAATACAGTTTGCTCAATAATATGGAATGTATGGCATGTCAGGTTAAAGGAAATCTGACTAAACAAGTGAGTGTGCTCGAAAAATACGTAAGGTTTTATGAGATTGCGGGAACTGCTATAGTACCGATTTTCGGCGTGTATACCTATTGGGTGTTGATTCCGAAACTTAGGTTTACGAATGGAAGACAGCCGGATGCTTCGGTAAATAGTGAATTGTTGATATGGTTAATGGTAACCATCCTGCTGACGTTCATATTTTATTTTCTGAACAAGTGGTATGTTAAAAAACTTTATGGCAATCACATCAAAAGATTAAAAATTATGTTGTTTCAGATGGAAGATTGATCACCATTAAACTTTAGGTCTATTGATCTATCTAATCCCCAATATAATTTTAATAAATTCACCTCATGAAAAACATTTGGGTCCTGCTTGCCGCGCTGACCATTTTCTCCTGCAAAGCACAAAAAGATTCTTCAACAGCATTAAAACAATCTCAGGGACCCATTGAAAATGCATTACTGTGGCAGGTTTCAGGCAATGGCCTTGCTTCACCTTCCTATGTCTATGGAACCATCCATATGATCTGCAAAGAAGACTTTCTACTTTCCAATACGCTAAAAGATAAGTTTGATGCCTCCAAATCAGTGTACCTGGAAATAGACATGGATGATCCATCTATAATGATGAAAACAGCGATGTTATCGATCATGAAAGACCATACGTTGAAGGACATCATGACGGCAAAAGACTATGAAGAGATATCGGCATATGTGAAGGATTCACTGGGTATGCCGATGATGATTTTCAACAGGATGAAGCCAATGACCCTGATGAGCCTGCTGTATACTAAAGTGCTTTCCTGTCCATCAGAATCCTATGAACAACGTTTCATGGAAATGGCCAAACAGCAGAAAAAAGAAATCAAAGGTTTAGAAAGAATAGAGGACCAGATGGCGGTGTTTGATAAAATTCCTGATTCGTTGGAAGCGCAGATGATCCTGGAAATGATCCGAAAGATGCCGGAACAGCGGGAGCAATTTGCGCGAATGGTATCGTCCTATAAAAAAGAGGACCTTGGCAGTTTAGGCGATGAAATGAGCAATTCAACAGAATGGAAGGGTTTCGAAGACATCATGCTGGTCGATCGCAATAAAAACTGGATACCGGTAATGTCGGCCGCCATGAAAACCGGAACACAGTTATTTGCCATAGGTGCGGGTCATTTGGCCGGCAAAGACGGTGTGATTACGCTCCTGCGAAAATCTGGTTTTAAGGTTGAGCCGATTAAGCAAATTGGCAAGTTGGAAGGAAATTGGGAAGTTGGGAAATGAGTGAAGGAAATTGGGAAATTGGAAAGTGAGTGAAGTGTGGAAGTAAAAATTGGAAAATCACAGAAGGCAGGCGTCATTGCGCCAATTCATCAATCCGCCAATCCGAAAATTCGCCAATCCGAAAATCCGCAAATCCGCCAATCCGAAAATCACTCCTTCCCCGGCCCCGCTGTTGCAAGTGCCGCCAGGTCACGGTCAAGAAGGTAATGCCCGGCTTTGTCGTCGCCGATCAGCTTTAGTTTGTCCATCACTTTGCGGGCCAGTGCTTCTTCTTCGATTTGTTCGCTCACATACCACTGAAGAAAGTTGTGCGTGGTGTAGTCTTTTTCGCTCAGGCAAACATCCACCATCTTATTGATCTCGTTGCTGACGTGGATCTCGTGGTCAAGTACCTGTTGAAATAAAGGCTTGATACCCACATAGGTAACCGGTGGTTTGCTTAGTTCGGGAATAGTGGCGTGTCCGCCCCTTTCATTGATAAACCTCACCAGTTTCAGCATATGCAGCCTTTCCTCGTCTGAGTGGTGGTACAAAAACGCACTGATACCTTCATACCCTTCCACTTCTGCCCAGGAGGCCATGGCAAGGTATATTTGTGATGATTCTGCTTCGAGTTTAATCTGCTGATTTAGTGCTTCTTGTATTATTGGAGCTATCATATTTTAGTTTTAAGGCTGAAAGATAAGCTATTTACGATTTTGGAAATTTATAGGGCTCAGGGGTCTACCAGGAGCGTCTTTAACGGAATTAAACAAAAAATGGCGCAGCTTGTTCTTAATTTTGTACGCTCAAGCAACAAACATGATAACAACC
>JANMMA010000240.1:0-8002 GCA_031372815.1 Sphingobacteriales bacterium | reverse complement strand
AATTTAAAAAAAAACTATTTATATGGCTAAGAAAGTAAAATTCATTTTGTCTGCTGACATCGTTGCCAATGCAACGGAAGGTTTATTGTTGGGTGAATTCAACAATTGGGATATCGAGAACGGCTTTACTATGAAAAAAGCCAAAGACGGTTCTTTGATGGCAACTGTTTCCCATGAAGAAGGCCGGGCATATCAATACCGCTATTTACTGAATGATGGAAGGTGGGTAAATGATGGTTCTGCTAATCAATATATACACGACGAAAGGTTCCAGGTAGAAAATTGCGTAATTAAAGTTCCTACTGGTGAAGTAGCTGCTGTTGCGGTTTCTGTAGGAAAATCCAAAGCTGCTAAAGCTAAAGCTGCGCCCGCTGTCAAAGAAGTAAAAGCGAAAGAAAGCAAAGCCGCCAAAAACGAAGTGGACGATCTTACAAAAATAGAAGGCGTTGGTAAAAAAATTACTGAATTATTGGCAGCTGATGAAATATTAAGCTTTTCCGACCTGGCTAAATCAACTCCAAAAAAGATCAAATCGATCCTTGATGCTGCAGGAAGAAAATTTAAAATGCACGATCCTTCAACCTGGCCTAAACAGGCTAAATTAGCTGCTGCAGGAAAATGGGATGAGCTGAAACAATTACAGGCTGAACTGAAAGGCGGAAAATAGCTCCATTTTTTACAGATAGTTATATGCTCTGACCCTAATGGAAATCGGCTGTTTTCAATACACCATCTATCGATAGAACGAAGTATGCTAAGATCCTGACCCAAATGGGGAATTGTCAAAACGCCATCTATCTAAAGAAGGAAGTATGCTAAGATCCTGACCCAAGTGGGGTATTGTCAAAACGCCATCTATCTAATAAAGAAATATGCTAACACCCTGATGGAAGTCGGGGTGCTTAGTTATTTTTGCAATGGGAATAACAATCGTTGTTTTATAGATCATACAAATATTTTTACCATGGGAATAGCAGACAGATTATTTCAGAACAGGAATGAAAAGGCGGCTGCGAATTTGAAAGCCGGGCAGGATTTCCTTATAGCCAATAAAGAAAAGCCAGGAGTGGTGGAACTTCCAAGCGGCCTTCAGTATGAAGTGATCAGCAACGGGGAAGGCATAAAACCTCTGGCGACCAATAAAGTAACCTGCCATTATCATGGAACGCTGATCGACGGAACCGTTTTTGACAGTTCTGTGAAGCGTGGGCAACCCGCGACATTTCCATTGAATGGTGTAATTAGAGGTTGGACCGAAGGCCTGCAATTGATGAACCTGGGCAGCAAATGGCGCTTTTTTATTCCACCTCACCTGGGATATGGTGATCGAGATGTAAGTGCACAGATAGGTGCAAACAGCACCCTGGTATTTGAAGTGGAACTGCTGGGTATAAGCTAGCAGAACCGATGTAATGTATAAAATATACCCTTGAGGAATAATTTTTTCTCAGGGGTATTGTTTTTTCCTAGTTTTAGAGATGAAGCAGATTAGTTTACTCCTCATCACCGTTCTCTTTATTGGCATCAGTAGTTATAGCCAGACATCAACCACCGCATTATCTACTCTCACCCCAGAGCAAAAGATCAAGGATAGTCTGCAAAACATTAAAGACAGTATACGCTGGGCAAAACTGGAAGCCAGTGCTGTATTCCCGATATATAAAGCAGGCAAATGGTCGGGTGTTTTGCCCGTAGCAGGAGTGGATGAAGTGCCGGACACAAAAAAACAGTACAATCTTGTTTTTGACTTTACGCATTTCAATAAGGACACAGCAGTTGCCATCAATGAAGGACTAACTGAAATAGCAAGGATCATCAACCTTCATGCGGCAGCAGGAATTCCTAAAAATCATATACATCCTGTCATTGTTACCCATGCAAAAGCATTGTTCTCCGTTTTCAACAACGAGGCTTACCGGGCTAAGTATAAAAAGGATAATCCAAATATTGAGATCATCAGTGAAATGATGAAGGATAACATAAAGTTTGTGGCTTGTGGTCAGGCAATGGGGTTTTTAGATGTACAGAAGCAACAGTTGTATCCAGGTTTTAAAGTGGCCGTTTCTGCAAAGACGACTGTTTCATATTATGTTCAGCAGGGATATATGCTGTATGATATTGATGAGCTTGAATAATCGATGTCCCGGTATCGCAGAAACGAAACTTGAATAACCGATATCCCGGCAATGCATACACGAAACGGATAATTTTACTGGCGTGTTATTTTGGCACATGCAAAATGAGCGCTGCATCACAATCGGTTCATTTTTCTTCGAGGTATATTATTCCATCTTTCATTACAAAAAGTACGGACCTTAGATTGGAAATATTTTCCTGCGGATTTCCTGAGACGATAATGATATCTGCTTTCAATCCAGGTTTGATAAATCCAACGGAGTTATTGAGGTGAAAAGCCCTGGAATTAACACTGGTAGCAGCTTTCAGCACTTGAAGTGCAGGCATTCCATACTCCTGCATCAGTTCCATTTCAAGAACATTATCGCCATGTGGAAATACGCCCACATCGCCTCCCATCCCAATGGAAACACCTGAGGCCAATGCCGCTTTGAAGCTTTTCTTTTTTACGGTTACCCTTTCAGGCTCTGGCGTTGATCCTTTTTTCCATCCCCGATACTGGCTGATCATATCCACTGCCGCAATGGTAGGAATATAGGTTACATGGTGTTCTTTCATTAGTCTTCCTGTGGCAGTGTCTATAAAATCACCGTGCTCAATAGTTTCTGCACCGGCAAGAACGGCGCGACGTATTGCTTCAATACTTTTGGCGTGGGCAACAAAATACCTTCCGCTGCTGGTGGCGATATCATGGACCGATTTCATTTCTTCTATGGTAAAGGAAGGCCGGTCTTCCCCATCAGGCCCCCAGCGGTAATCAGCATATATTTTGATGAAGTCGGCCCCCTTGCCTATCTGGTCGCGCACCACCCGGATAAGATCGGCCCCATCTGCGGGCTCCGCACCAAGCATTATTTTTGAATCATCATCATAGCCTTTCGGTCCATAAGATCCGGTGGTAACTATTGCCCTTCCAGCAACAAGTAGTCTTGGCCCCGGAATAATGCCTTCATTAATCGCGCGTTTCAACGCAACATCAGCATAACCTGCGCCTTCCGTGCCCAGGTCCCTTGCTGTAGTAAAGCCTGCCATGAGCATATTTTTTGCGTGCACCGTTGCCCTTACTGTTCGATAGCTATCTGATTCTTTCAATACCTGCGTGTCCCAATCGGTGATGTTGTAGGGATAGAGGAATAGATGTGAATGGCCTTCGATGAGCCCTGGTAAAATTGTGGCATCCTTTTTTTCAATATGGATAGCGCCAGAAGGTTCTTTGATCTTTTCTTTCGGGCCGGCCGCCGTGATCTTATCATTTTCGACAAGTACGGCCCAGTTTTTTTGCATGGTCTCTCCATCAAAAAGCCTGTCGGCCGTAATATAATAAATGGTATTCTGGGCTGTGGAAAGATGGCCGGCAACTAGAAAGACAGCGATTAATAGTAAGTATTTCAACGGTAATTATTTGTACCTGAATATAATACAATTGATGCACTACTCTTTAAGATCAGCATAATCATAGAGCAGAAGCACTATACAATTTTTTGCATTAAGCCTTATCGTAAATTGCTTTTATGAAATACAGGGTGTTGGGTAGATCAGGGTTGAGGATTTCGGAAATAGGCTTAGGGTGTATGTCGATCCCCGTCGCTGATGAACCCTTAGGCATAAGCATTATCCATCGGGCTATTGAGCTCGGTATAAATTATATAGATACCGCCGACATTTACGATCAGGGAAGAAATGAACTCATGGTGGGAAATGCATTAAAGGGAAAAAGGGAAAGCGTGGTTTTAGCAACCAAGGTAGGTAACCAGTGGAAGGAGGATGGAAGTGGTTTGCAGTGGAATCCGCGTAAGGATTATATTATTGAGGCGGTGGAGAAAAGTCTGCAGCGATTGCAGACAGACTATATCGACGTGTACCAATTGCATGGGGGCACTATTGAAGATCCAATTGATGAAACCATCGAAGCATTCGAGTTATTGGTGGAGCAGGGGAAGATCAGGCATTATGGAATTTCTTCTATCAGGCCAAATGTGATCAGGGAATATGTGAACCGTTCTAATATCGTTAGTGTAATGATGCAGTATAGTTTGGCCGACAGGAGACCGGAAGAAGAGATCCTGAGGCTACTCGAACAAAACAATATTGGTGTGCTTGCACGCGGTTCACTGGCACAGGGGATGCTGGTTAGTAAGCCGGCGAAAGAATATCTTCAACATTCAGCCGGCATCATTGCGAATGCTGCTGCTGTGGTTCATCAACTTTCGAATGAGAAACGGACAGCGGCGCAAACCGCCATCCGTTATGTATTACAGCATCCTTCAGCAACAGCAGCTATATTGGGCGTTTCCCGGTTAGAACAGCTTGAAGAAATTGCCTTGACTTCCGATAGTGAGCCCCTGACTGAACACGAGCTCAGGTTATTGGAATCATCCATCACTCCATTAAAGTACACAGGACATAGGTAGTATTTAAATAAACTACTGTGGTAATTGAAATTATATGTCGTTTGAATTTTATTTCTTCAATGGTATCATATTAATGAATTCACCCACCTTTCTGCCTTGCTCCAGTCCAACATCAACGGACGGTTTATAGTGAACGCCTGCGAGAACACGGCTCCATCCAGACTGATTGGCATAATCCTCGAACGACGTGTAAGATCGCGGGCCATATAACGCATCGTGTGTATGATCTATAAAAGAATATTTTGTGCCGAATAACGATTCCAGAATTTTCTGTGATGCTCCGCTGATGGTAGCATGGGCTGCGGAATATTCTGGATGTGATGGTGTAGGTATCACTGTATTCCAGGTGGGCTTGCCCAAAACACTCCTGATATAAGAAACGGGCCTGACAAGAAGGTATTTGTATTTCGTCTTAAAACATGAAATAGCCGCATCAAAAATTGCCATACCATGTTTGGCATATGCATAGGATGCTATTTCCAGGTTTGCATTTTGCTCGACAAGTATTTGTGAAAGTACGTTTGTAAAATGTGCCTGTCCGTTATAGTTACCGGGTATATCTGCCCATGTCCTGACGAGTAGTATATCATCATTGGTCAATGTTTTGGAAACTTCATAAACGTAATTAGACATTTTATAAAAATCTGAACCTACCATTTCAGAATACAGTGTAGGTGCACCTGGCTGAGTTTTGTCTGCTATGCCGGGATAAAAGGAGCGAAAGTCTCCCCAATTTGTAGCTACCGGAGGTCCTAATGCAGGCGGTGTCGGGATCCAATAGCCGGGCCCGATGGGAATGGTGAGGGGAGGTATTGGGGCAAGGAAACCATCAGTTTTGCTCCACTCAAAAACTGCTTTGGCTATGTTGCGACCAAAAGACGCTGATGTTTCCAATTGATCAGACGGTGCGGCACCCTGGTAAGAAGCATAGTTGGAAGCTTCAAGGGCCTCAATGGTTGCCTTGTTTGAAGCGGATGTAGCATTGAAAAGATTCCTCATTATTTCAGCCATAGCTGCATTGGCGCTGGCTGGCCAGTAATAGTCTTTCTTTTTGTCGATCAAAACAGCTTGCCCGGTCACTTTACTTAAATATGATTGGTAAGAAAGCATTCCGGGGACTACTGATTCATACAAAGCCAATCCACTATAGGCAAATGCCCGGCCTGTTACGCCTGGCCCGAATCCGGGTGTAGTTTTTGAGAGGTTTTGCTGGAGGTTGATCCAGTCGAATGCGACTTTTGCGGGGTATTTTTTGGTATGCGATAGTGTAGCGTTTTCATTATTGTGTTGTCTCTTAAAATCCACTATTTCATCGGATTTCTGACATGCTGAAAATAAGACAATCAAGACCGTTTGCAGGAGCAGAAAATGTTTTTTTTTCATTTTAAATTTTTTTGAAGAGTGTGTGGAAACTGTTGTTATGATAAAAGTATTCCCTAGAACATGTTGTTATACAGTAAATAGACGTAACAGCTGGTTTCGTTTACAGACGAAGAGAATATGTCGACAAAATGATGTTTACGTAGTTGAGTAGAATCAGTCGTGAGGAGAGAGCGATGGTGACCAATGTTTTTTTGACTTAACAGAAGGCATTGGTCAGGGAGTGGACCGCATCAAGGAGGAATAAAAAAAGGCTAGCTGAAAACCAGCTAACCTTAATCGGGCATTTATGAAAGTCGTTTAGTTTGCGTTTCTCCAAACAAAATTTGTCAAGGAAATATACTGCACACCTGTTTTCGCATCAGTATAGATATTGTATGTAGTCGGGAAGTATCCGGCTTCTGCAAACTTCTGTGGCTGAGGATATGCTGTACTGAAATTCACATGTGACAACAGGTAATCAAGCGTGATCATTGGTTCCACAAAAATGAACTTACCATTATAAGATCCGTAGATCATGACTTTAGAGAAGGGCAGGAAAGTTGGTGGAGGAGGTGACCAGTGTTTTCCCATCATCGGTTCGCCACCAGGGCCTGCTCCGTAAGTTGGCGGAATATAATCGGCCGAAGGCAGGTTATCGAACATTGATGCAGTTGAAGGAGAATAGGGAGGTATCTGCATTCTTTCTGCCTGGCTGATCATGTAAAAATGGATATCAAAATGGGGAACTCCAAAGAAAAATGGTGGATGGCCTTCTGGATTCCAGTCGAAGCTGATATGGTCGAACGGGGTCATTTCAACAGCCTTTTGATGGAGTCGAAGAACGTTTGCCAAATGATCTCCCGTTGGTAATCCACGCAAGGCGCCATCAGAAATTTCAACGCCTATTTCCTGGGGAACACCGGAATGTGTAACGGTGAAGAACGACCTTACTTTGCCGTCTCCTAATTGTACCTGCGGCCCATAAAATGTATTGGCCTTTAGTTCATTTGATGATTTGTTTTGCAAAGATTGCCCTGACTTTGATGATTTCTCGTCTAGCGCTTCCTTCTGGCAGGAGAACAAAACCGTTGAAAGTAGTAGCAGCCCTGTTGCATAATAATGTAGCCTTCTCATTAGCGAAAATGTTTATCAGTTAGAAAAATTGTTGAAAAATCAGGCTTTAAGCAGAAACAGAGCGGCATATCAAGATAGTACTAATTACAGTAAAACCTTTCGTCCATAGGATTATTCTTTTTTCACAGACTGGCAGGCAGTTTTTTGCAGTTCTAAGACTGTTAGCTTATTGGATTTTATAAGACCTTATGTATGTGTTATTCAGGTTGCAACGGCTCTTCCATAAATGTATTATCATTTTTTGGAGCCTGAACAGTGGCTTGCCTGATACTCGACAAACAACCTGTTTAGTATGATGAACGACATCGTGGTATGTGAATCCGGCCGCGGTTATGCCCACAGATAATAATGCAAGTAAAATTGCCGGCTCAAAATACGTCGAAATGTGAATCGGGTTAAAAAAATGGTGGATGATTCTCGGAGATAGAATAAACAGGATATCTTTTTTTCGTTTGAAATGTTTATTTTATATAGGTTTTACGAACGGATCATCATAGAGGTGTGCACGTGAAATGTCGTTCGTCTACCTGAACTCGTTGTCTGTCTATACCCTATCCAAAATTGCAACAAATCAAAAACTAAATTTTATTTTAGTTCATGCTGCCGAATGCAAAAAGCCAAACTCAGCCCACAGTTAACGCAAAAATGGGACTATGGGAAAGCTGTTCTTACTAACCGCCTCAATTGGTTTTTTTGCTATCCATTCCTACGGGCAAAATATCATAAAAGGGACGGTGTTCAACAAGCGTGGAATAGCAATTCCCGGAATTTCTGTTTCTATCAAGCAAACCACCTATGGTGCAACTGCAAACAGCAACGGTGTCTTTGAGATCATCACGCCTTTCCCTGCTGACACTTCTCTTGTTGTAATCGTTTCTGGAAAAGGTTATAAATCAATTGAAAAGCTCTCGCAACACGACAGCCTTTACATTTATATGGATGACGACGTTTTGAACCTG
>JANMMA010000179.1:0-2383 GCA_031372815.1 Sphingobacteriales bacterium | reverse complement strand
GAGATCAGTATGTAGTTAGGGAATATATGGTATACAAAATCTATAACCTGGTGACACCAAAAAGTTTTCGGGCAAGGCTGGTAAGGGTTACACTTGATGACACAGAAAGAAAAAAACAACAGTCGTTTTACGGGATATTATTGGAAGAGGAGAACCAGGTTGCCCTTCGGAACAATGGTGTATCGGTAGTACGCAAAATCATTCCGGAACAATCTGATAAAGAAAACTTTTTGCAGATGGCGTTATTTGAATATCTCATCGGTAATACGGATTGGTCTGTGCAGTACCTGCAAAATATCAAACTCATAGCGCCCGACAGTATGGGTGTACCTTATACCATACCGTACGACTTTGATCATTCAGGAATGGTAAATGTACCCTATGCCAAACCAGCTGAAGAACTTCAGCTGGGTTCAGTTAGGATAAGGCGTTACAGGGGATATTGCATCGCAGACTTGAAACAATTTGAACCCGCTATCGCGCTTTATAATCGCATTAAAGTTTCTTTGTATGCATTGTATAGGGACAATACAATACTGGATCCGAAATATATCAAGCAGACCATTTCATACTTTGATGAGTTCTACGAAACCATCAACAATCCAAAAGGTGTTCAGAAAGAATTCGGTTACCCATGCAATAAAAATGGTACAGGAAATGTGGTTATCAAAGGACTGCAGAAAGATCAGTGATTTGTTCTACAAAATGTGGTCATCAAAGGACTGCAAAAAGATCAATGATTGATTACTATATTCGTGATAGAATGACGTTGTGATCAATACAATTGAATTATGTCGCCGGAACCGATATTCCTTTTTATTTTATTCGTATTTCTAAGGAGAGTCCTGAAAAGGGATGGTGTACATCCTGAATGGCAAAAAATGTTATTCCTTGGACTGTTTGTCATTCCTGTTGTTTTCTTAGTGTCTAAGGCATTGCATATTGACCACTATGCCAGATGGCTTTGGTATGGCGTGCTGCTAGCCCTTATTTCGGTTATATTCACAAAAGAAGAATTTAAATCCCTACGCAACTTCATCTATGCATTTCTTCCCCTGATGCTGTTGGGAATTTTGGAAGATGTAGTTCGTCTGTTTAAAGGCGTGTGGGTAGATAAAATAACAGGCGCACTCGATACCGCCGAAGTGTTTTCCATCATTTGGCTGGCTGCCATGCTGATCATTGCCAACAAGCAGAAAAAAGCCTTGGAGAAAGAACAGCAGAAGGCAGAAATGGAGGAACGGGAAAAAAAGATCATTGAGGAAAAAAAGGCAGAACTTGAAATTCTTGTTGCTCAAAGAACAGCTGAGATCACCCGGCAAAAAGAAGAACTGGAACAAGCTGTGGTGGATTTGAAATCGGCCCAGACTCAACTCATTCACGCCGAGAAGATGGCTTCGCTGGGCGAACTCACCGCGGGCATTGCCCACGAAATTCAAAATCCATTGAACTTTGTGAACAATTTTTCCGAAGTCAATATTGAACTTGCTTCTGAATTGAAAGATGAACTTGCCAAAATGAATGGGGACGAGAAAACAAAGACGGCACTCCATGTTCTTGCAGATAGTATTATACAGAACCAGGAAAAAATCAACCAGCATGGTAAAAGGGCAGATTCCATAGTTAAGGGAATGCTGCAGCATAGCCGCACGAATAACGGGCAAAAAGAACCAATTGACCTCAATGAACTTGCAGACGAATATTTAAGGCTAAGTTATCATGGATTAAGGGCAAAGGATAAAACTTTTAATGCAAAAATAACTACACACCTGGATAAAAAACTGGGAATGATGGAATTAGTTCCACAGGACCTTGGAAGGGCATTACTTAACTTCTTTAATAATGCATTCTATGCTGTTTCTGAAAAAAACAAGTCGGGCCTCCCCGGGTATGAACCGGAAGTAACGTTGTCGGTTAAGCGAACGGGTAGAACCGCTGAGGTCAGGGTCAAAGACAATGGCACCGGTATCCCTGATACCATCAGGGATAAGATTTTTCAGCCTTTTTTTACCACCAAGCCAACAGGTATGGGAACGGGGCTGGGTTTATCGTTGAGTTATGATATCATCACCAAACTCCATGGCGGAAACATTATCTGCCAGAGCAAGGAAGGAGAGGGAACAGAATTCATTATCAGGTTACCTATAGAAGAGCAATAAAACTACTTTCTACAACCAGTCTTTCTATTTGATATTCGTATATTTAGCGTATGCCTAACCCTGCTTTCTCTAGGGAAAATATCGTCACAGTTTTTGTTGTTTGCTTCTTTGCTTTTGCTTGTAACCTTGCCCCAAAACCTGTTCCCTTTTCTGAAAGTGAAAGTCTGTTTACCCCCGTCAAAACGGATAGTTTTCACCTTAGTGAACCAAAACCTTTGCAGTGG
>JANMMA010000120.1:0-12215 GCA_031372815.1 Sphingobacteriales bacterium | reverse complement strand
GTATTTGCTGACTGTATTTAGGTAAACAGCATCTATAGTGGAGACATACAGTTCAGCAGCTGCCCAGGACCATTCATCCCATAAAGAATTATCTCCGTAAGCACCCGTGGTAATTTTTGGTTCGAATTTTTTGTTCATCTGGTCTTGCCCATATATCACCACGGGATTCTTTAGTGCCCATGCCCACGCTTTTTTTGAAGCTTTTAAACAACTGTCAGACAACCCTGGTAGCTGACGCTCAAATTTCTTAAAGATCCGCGCCGATTGAGCCGTTACAGCGGCAAAGTCGAGGGCAGCAGCCGTTGACTTTTGAACAACATAACGTGGAAGTGTAGTAACGCCGGGCATTACCATACCATCGAAAGCAGCATTGGTACATTTATGATAAACACCACCATCGAAAGGGTCTTGCATGGTAAGCATCCAGCGCAGGTTAAATAATACTTCGTCGAGTATATCGGGAAGGGCATTTTTAGATTCCGGGATATGGGTATTAAGGCTATCAAAATACGATGGAAAGTCTTCATAGGAAGATAGTAACGTACCCATGGTAATTCCTGAGTTGACGATGTACTTGTTATAATCTCCCGCATCATACCATCCACCAGGTGAAAAAATGATGGTGCCGGCAGGTCTTTTCAACGTGGCAGCAGATGGATGAACAACTATTTTATCATCAGGGTGACCGGCACCTCTAGCCCATTTTCCTGCATATGCTTTTTCCAGGGGCATGGAAATCCGTTGGAAATAATATCCCTTTAATGCAGATACGGCTGATGTGTGAAGAACGTTTTCGCGAATCTGAAAGGAATATGAATTACCCGACCCGGGCAGATAAATGTGGTAGGTACCGGCGGAGCTTAGTTGACTGAAGTCCATTTCCCTGCAAATAAGGGATGAATTTTTAGAGGCGATGGCAGCACCTGGTTTTCCCTTGAATGCAGTATCGTTTTTTGATTCGTCAATAATGTAGAAATGGTCGCCATTAGTCGTTCCCGTTATGATCGCTTTTTTAATGGCTGAGGGATAAAACCCTTCCTGGTTCAAACGAATTTCCGTGGCGTATTGGGCGTGTAAGGTAAGTGCAGAAAGAATTATCAGAAACAGGAAAAATAACCGCTTGGGTGGCATGGTGATGATTTGATACCAATGTACCCAAATCAGCGTAGATTATATGTACTCTGTTCTTACCTCATTTACTTTCTCTTCCTTATCCTGGATCGTTGCGTCTCCGGTTTCGATTTCAACAGTTTTTGTAGTTACGGCAAACTCACTTGGCTTTATGGGGTCACCAAATTTAACCGCCCACGCTTTGGTAAATTCCGCACCCAGGTAGAGTATGATGGAAGAAAAATATACCCAGACCAACAATATCACCAACGAACCCGCGGCGCCAAAGGTGGTGCCTACATTAGTTTTAGTGATATAAAATGAAATGGCGAATTTGCCCAGCATAAACAAAATAGTAGTGAACAATGCACCGTAAATAACATCTTTCCACTGGATGTCTGCATCCGGCAACACTTTAAAAATGACTGCGAAAATTGTTGTTATAACAAAGGCCGTGATAAGGATATTCACGATATAAAAAAATACAATCGAAACGCCCGGGAAATATCCTTGTAATCTGTCGTTGAATCCTTCAACAAGTGAAGTGACAACCAGTGACACCAGGAGAAGAAAGCCTAATCCAACAATAACAGAAAAAGACATAAACCTGTTCTGAAGAAACTTCAGCCAGCCTTTTTTAGGCTTGGGTTTTACACCCCAGATGGTATTGATAGAATCCTGTATCTCGCTGAAAATGGCGGTCGATCCAATCAACAACACAATTCCTCCGACGATTGCCGCTAGCCTGCTCTTACCTGAAAGGGATGCTTTTTTGATGATATCCTCCAACTGGCCGGCAGTATCACTTCCGAAAAAGCTATTGAGTTGATAGTAAACTTTTCCTTCAACAGCCTCCCTCCCTAAAAAGATGCCGAACAGGGAAATAATAACGATTAGCAGTGGGGCAATGGAAAACACTGTGCTGTATGCCAGGGATCCGCTGAATTTAGCTATTTTATCTTCCCCGAATCGGGAAAATGCCTCTTTCAAAACCTGAAAAATACCGCTCAGGGAAATTCGCTCTTTTGACATAGTTGATTAATTACTTATGGTAGACTTCAGGCCCACTTTCACTGGAATCTTAATTATGGTGCCAGACAAATACTAAAATCTCAGGGAATTTTGCCAATGGATAAGATGATTTCTTTGTATATACACCTCCTCAACATGTAGAACCCGCTCTGCGAAAGGGTTGTTTCAGCCTCAGACAGCAGTATTTCGCCAAATGGCCCACTAACACATGCTGTTTGCCAATTGCACAATAATGTCTCATTAAGGCATAGTTATGCCGGACACTTCTACCAAGTCTTAACTGCGCACTCAAGCGTTTTTTCGTATCAGGCAAATGCTGAATTATACCACGGGTTTCATCCCCATCGATACCTATTCTTTTTTGGAAGGGCCGTATAATACAGGACAACCGTATCTTGAATAAAATATTTACATTTAGGTCAATGCTCAAACTAACCCCCTGCCGTCTCCTTACGGCCACATCCTTGATGACCTTACTTGTATTGACCTCGTGCAATAACCAAACGGTTGAGGTTCCTTTTCCGGGAAGTGATAGTGCAAATTTGCAACCGCTCGTTCAGCAGATTCAGTGGGGCAAGCCTTCCAAAGTGAACTGGACCATTGTGAGAAGTGATGGCATTAAACCGGTTGTAAAAAAACTGGACCTTGCTGCCTTGCCATCTACAACCTATGATAGTACCGGATTTGGGCCATTGATCAGTCCACCTGACATTCAACATTTCGATATTAAGGCCCTTGGTGATACCATTTTGGACCTGGATAAAGTTGCGGACCTGCCCCTCAAATTTCATACATCAATACTGAATACTCCCACATTTACAAAAGCAGGCATCCTTGCACCTAAAATAAATTCACCCATTGCGGTATCCGAAATTGGACTGGCGCAAGGATTGCCCGACAAAGTAATTCTTTCAATAATCAAAGACAGCAGGGGCCTTGTCTGGATAGGAACGGACAGGGGACTCTATTGTTATGATGGTGAATATATGCAGTCGTATGGAGCCATTGCTCCCGGTATTGTTGGAATGATTGAAGACAGGAAAGGAAGAATATGGTATATATGGATTGGGGGAATAGGTATGATTGATCTGGCAAATCGCACCAGGAGCGTTTCATCCGGTATCAAGGCAAACTTTAATGCAGATCCAAAAATGAGGCTAGATGCCAACGGCCATATCTGGTTTCCTTTGAACCAGGATTTTACGATGGCCATCATTGATCCCGAAAAGCAAACTTTTAAATCGGTAGACCAAAAAAATGGACTTTCAGGAACTAACAGGCGTGCTATTCTCTTTGACCAGAAAAATAATGCCTGGATCGGGACAAATGCAGGGATTGATGTCTATAATCAAAAAACAGGTTTAGTTCAACACCTGGTATTTGCCAAAAGCCCGGCCATAGCAGATACCATCGGCTCAATTACGCTTGATAAAAAAGGAAGGGTGGTTGCTGCTTACAGAAATGGTGGCGTTTATATCATTGATTTGGAAAAAAGTGTTGTTAAAATCTACGGTCAGAAGCAGGGCTTCAACAATGGAATTTCTTATAGCCTGTTATGTGATGAAAAGGGAAGAATATGGATGGCAACAAATAAAGGTATTACCATTTTGGATCCCGAGACTGAACAGTTTAGATTTTGCGGCCCTGGTGATGGCTTGCCGGGAGACGATATGCTTGATGTAATTATGGACGACCAGCATCGTGTATGGGCGAGCAGTTTCACCGCCGGACTTTTTTTGGTAGAAGGATATGCTGAACTTGTTCACCCGGTGGGCGTAAAAATATTTTCTACGACTATTGAAGACTCGCAGGGTCGGATTTGGATAGGTGCAGGAACGGCCAATGACGGAATTCAAATTCTGGACCTGGCAAAAAGGAAAATTACACAGCTAAATAAACAGCATGGACTGGGAGACAATTTCATTCAAAACTTCATGGAGGTTGATGGAAAAATCTGGACCTCTACGAACGCTGGTTTTGATGTGATCGATCCAGTTGATAATTCAATTGAGCATATCGGTAAGGCTGAAGGTCTGTCGAACGACCAGATATACGGAATGCACCGGGATGCCAGGAATAATATATGGTTTGTAGGTCCCTCCCTTGGCGTAGATAAAATTGATTCTGCTAAAATGACTATTTCTCACGCGGGAGCAAAAGAAGGATTGAGCGACAATAGTATAATGGATATAAAGTCCGATTTACAGGGCAATATATGGTTAGCCACTAATACCATGGGTGTTGATGTGGTAGATGCTGTTACCGGAATGGTACAGAATCTCAGGCAGGGTCCGGGATTATCTGATACCTGTAACAGGATATTAATGCCGGATAAACAGGGAAGAATGTGGGTGGGTACTGATAAGGGCATATATGTTATTGATAAGTCAAAGGGCACAATAACCACAATAACAACTAAGGAAGGCCTTAGCAGTGATTATATTACCTCGCTTTTGACATATGAAAATGTCATCATTGCATCGACTCAAACCAAGGCTAATATCATCGTTCCGCCTGGTGCTTCGCTGGATAATAATGCTTTAAAGAAAGGGTCAGCATGGAAAGTATCAATATTGGCGGGATCTGAGGGACTATTTAATTTCGGCCAAACCTGGTCGAGTAACCTGGTTACGAGAAAAGGAAAATTCCTTTGGGTTGACAATGGAGTTACCTATATCAATGAAATTAAAGAAGCGGATACCTCTACTTCGCCTACCCATGTTATTGGCATTTCGGTTTTAAATGAACCACAGTATTTTGCCAATAATATTACCTTAAGCGGTAATGATACCTTATTTACTGCGGACAGCTTTTTTGTAAAGGGACAAGAGCCGATAAAATCATCCCTGGCGCAACAACATGGATTGAATTGGGACAGTGTTTCGGGTCCTTATAATTTGCCTGTTAACCTGAAAATTCCCCACGACCAGAATTTCCTGCAATTCATGTACAGTCAAAGTCACCTGGGCAAATCTTATCCAACCTTATACTCATATATATTGGAAGGAGTAGACAAGAAGTGGAGCAGTTTTACCAGTTCAGGTATTACAGACAATTATATAAATGTATCACCCGGACATTACACCTTTAAAGTTCGCAGTAAAGATGCAAGTGGTCATTGGAGTAAACCTGCAAGTTTCAGCTTTACTATTTTGCCTCCATGGTGGCAGACATGGTGGATGTACCTGGTTTATGTGCTCGCCTCACTCGGTGCAATTATCGGATACAATAAATACAGGTCCACTGCTTTAACTAAGGAGAACCGAATCCTGGAGGAAAAAGTTAGTGCCCGAACACTAGAAGTAAAGCAACAGGCGGAAGAACTGACTACTATTAACCAGATCAGTCAGGCACTGGTTAGCCAGGCCGACCTTCACGAATTGATTCAGCTTGTTGGCAACCAGCTTCGTGATCTCTTTAAGGCAAATATTGTGTATATCGCCCTGCTTGACAAGAAAACCAAAATCATCAATTTCCCTTATCAGTTTGGAGACGATATGGCTCCACTTAAATTGGGAGAAGGCCTTACATCAAAGATCATTTTAAGCGGCCAGTCATTGCTTATCAATAAGAATCTTGAAGAACAACGAAGCTCGCTGGGCGTAAACAGGATCGGAGTTGCAGCCGCATCCTATCTTGGCGTGCCCATTCCCGTTAGTGATGAAATTATTGGGGTGCTGAGCATTCAGAGTACCCATAATGAAAACAGTTTTGAAGAGAAAGATAAGAATCTACTCACAACCATTGCCGCAAATGTAGGTGTAGCCATCAGGAAGGCCAGGCTGTTTGAAGAAGTGAAAATGGCTAACACTGAAGCTGATTCCGCACGTAAAACGGCAGAGCAGGCTAATGCAGCAAAGAGTGCATTTCTGTCAACCGTAAGTCATGAACTTCGGACTCCTTTGACATCCGTATTGGGATTTGCTAAGATCACCAAGAAAAGACTTGAAGAAAAGATATTTCCTATCACAGATCAGTCGGACCCCAAGACCGTTAAAACAATTGAACAGATATCGGCTAACCTTGGAGTTGTGATCGCGGAAGGGGAAAGGTTGACTACATTGATCAATGACGTACTTGACCTGGCAAAAATAGAAGCCGGAAAGATGGAATGGAATATGGAAGAAGTGTTCATTCCGGATATTGTGGACCGGGCAATTGCAGCGACGTCTTCATTATTTGAACAAAAAAATCTCGTCATGGAGAAACATATGGAGCCTGATCTTCCTATTGTTTCCGGCGACCGTGATAAATTGATACAGGTGGTTGTCAATCTTTTGTCTAACGCTGTAAAATTCACAAAAGAAGGAAAGGTAACTGTCCGGGTTCATCAGAAAAATGGAGGAATTGTAGTAGGTATTACGGATACAGGAATTGGCATTGCACCAGAGGACCATGATAAAGTATTTGAACAATTTAAGCAGGTTGGGGACACACTAACGGATAAGCCTAAGGGCACTGGCCTGGGTTTACCAATTTGCAAGGAAATAGTAGAGCGACATGAAGGTATGATCTGGCTGGAAAGTGAATTTGGCAAGGGAAGTACTTTTTATTTTATGTTACCGGCATTAAAGTCATCAGGTGAACCTGTAAAGCATATGCATCTTGACGGCCTCTTGCGTCGTTTGAAGGAGAGGGTAGAAGTGTCCCAGCCAACCAGCAAAAACAACAATGCCACAATATTGGTCGTAGATGATGATGACGGTATCCGGTCGTTATTAAAACAGGAACTTGGCGAAGTGGGATATACCATCGAAGAAGCTTCTAACGGGAAGGAAGCAGTAGCAAAAATAAGATCGATGCGACCTGACCTGGTTATTCTTGATGTTATGATGCCTGAAATGAATGGTTTTGACGTTGCAGCCATTCTCAAGAATGATCCCCTGACAATGGACATACCGATCATAATTCTGTCTATTGTGCAGGATAAAACCAGGGGTTTCCGCATCGGGGTGGATAGATATCTCACGAAGCCGATCGATACAAATTTATTATTCACGGAAATTGGTGACCTGCTGGAACAAGGCAAATCACGGAAAAAAGTAATGGTCGTTGACGAAGATAGTGTCACTGTCAGGACCCTGACAGATGTACTACAGGCGAAAGGTTACCAGGTTGTTGAATCTGATGGAAATGAATTGGTAGAAAAGGCAATTGCTAACCAACCGGATATTATCATCTTGAATTCTGCTATTTCCGATAAACATGAAATTGTAAAAACACTTCGGTTTGAGAAGGGGTTAGAGAATGTCTTGTTCCTAATTTACCAGTAACATAAATAAAACATGGAAAAAAAGGTTTTGATTGTAGATGACGAAGCACATATCCGGATGTTGATTGAGCAAACATTGGAGGATCTTGAAGAAGAGGGAGTAGAGTTCTTTACCGCTGAAAATGGAGAGGATGCACTTGAATTAATCAGAACGGAAAGGCCACAACTCGTATTTCTGGACGTCATGATGCCTAAAATGAACGGTATGGAAGTATGCAGAAGGGTAAAAAAAGAATTGTTGTTCACTGATGTATATATTGTTTTATTGACGGCAAAAGGACAGGAGATAGATAGGATGAGGGGCCAGGAAGTTGGTGCCGATATATATCTGACAAAACCGTTTGATCCGGAAACATTGTTAGAAAAGGCACGGACAGTGTTAAAACTTGCTTGACAGGCTGTTCAGTATAGAATCAGATTTCAACAAGGAATGAATTTTTAGAACCTTATGTCAAAAGTCAATCTTAAGAATATACTATCGCCAAAGTATCATCTATTTGAGATTCTTGAATCGCTGATAAAGGAATTCAATGGCCAGGTCTTTATTGAAGACAATTTTCAAAAAGTAGTTATAGGAACTGCTTTCGGGAATTTTGCTGTATCTGAACCAGTCAAGAATGAGGATGAGATTATTGGCTGGGTTAAGGGAAACGACAAAGCCCTGATTATTTCTTCCATTATCAATATATGGGTGATCAAGGAACTGGAAAAGAAGAAACTTGGTCATGAAATTTTGGTGCTTTACCAGGATGTGAACCAGATGTTTAATTTTTCGGAGCAACTCGCGCAAAGCATTGGGCAAAATTCCATTGCGGCAATTACGCTTGATGAAGCAGGCCGATTGATTAAATTGAGTAATGGAGTAATGATGTTATGGGATGATGGGAAAATGAAGATGGACATTGTTGCAACCTCCGGAAATCCGGTTTTCCAGCAGGAAAAACTTTTGGCAGCAACGGATCTGTTGTTAAGCATTTTCCGAACTGGTCAATCTGACATCATTGGTGACCTGTCTGTATTGAAAGAGAAAGGACTCGTTATCCCTGAAGTGCAGGCTTTAATGTATGCATCGCTAAAAGTCAAGCATCGGGTGATGGGAACGATAGTGCTGGCAAGTACGGAGCCGATTCAATATTCAGCTGCAGACCTCAAATTCCTTGTGACCATCGCACTTCAGTCGGCCTCCGCCATCGAAAGTGCGTTTTTATATGAAAAAAATATCAGGGAAGCAAAGGAAAGGGAAGAGGCCATGCGCCATATTTATGAGGTTGCGAATAAGTTTGTGCCGCATGAATTCATCAAATCGCTGGGACGGAAAGTGATCACCGATATTCAGTTGGGCGATCAGGTTGAAAAGATAGTGACCGTACTTTTTTCGGATATACGGGGGTATACTACGATTGCAGAAAAAATGACTCCGGAAGAAAATTTTCAGTTCATCTGTTCTTTCAATGAACGTATCGGACCGATCATCCGGGCGCACAATGGATTTATCAACCAGTATCTTGGTGATGCTATCATGGCTATTTTTCCTGGAAGTCCTTCAGACGCTCTTGCCGCAGCCATCGACATGCAAAAAGCGGTGAAGGAGCTGAATGAAGTTCGTCAGCTAATGGATATGACACCAATACAAATTGGTGTTGGCATGCACACCGGGCCATTGATAATGGGCATCACCGGAGACCGGGACAGACTTGATGCCACAACTATTGCTGATACCGTGAATACGGCATCGAGACTTGAAAGCCTGACCAAACATTATCACGTCAACATACTTTTGGGAGAGGCCAGTGTGGATAATTTAAATGAGCCTGGCAAATACCACATACGTCATCTTGGCAGCGTTCAACTAAAGGGAAAAATTAAACCCGTAAGCATTTTTGAATGCTTCAGTGGAAGTGAGGACGATGTAATTCAGAAAAAACTGGAAACACTGCCGGTTTTTCAAAGAGGTATGGGTAACTATTATAACAAGCTATTTGACGAAGCATCTGTTGAATTCCTTAATGTACTGGCTATCGACCCGCGCGATAATACTACCAAACATTTTTTAGATAAGGCAATTCAATATAAAGAGAATGGCATTTCATCAACCTGGACTGGCGTTGAAGAAATGCAGTTTAAATAGGCATTGCGATATCTCAACACTTTTTTTAGGAAAGTTAAGTTGTTCTTGATGGCATTGATTGCGGTGTCAAACATTCGCATATGCTTTCTTTTATTTTTCCCATCTGACTCTACAAAGGTTTTACCGGTGCCTTTTTATTGATAATTTTTAAAAAAAGCGGCGGAGCTATACGGGATCCGATACGCAACACTTTTACAATACCGATGGCAATTTCAAACTTGTCAGCAGCGAGCCCCTTGATACTTTCTGCAGCTACAAACTCTGGCGTAATTCCTTTATCAGTTTGCCCTCGTTTAAGCCTCGCACCACGATCTAAATCGGTATCTACTACAGGCGGTAAAATTTCGTAGACTTTAATGGAGGTATCAGCCAATTGCTTTCTTAGTGAAATGGAGAAGGAGTGTAAGGCCGCTTTGGTGGCTGAATAGACAGGCACTATGGCTAAGGGCACCAATCCCAAACCTGAGGAAACATTTATAATAGCACTCTCTACGTGTTGCATCAAATGTGGTGTAAAAAGGGCCGTAAGATGGAAAGTGGCTTCCAAATTTATTTGGGTTTCACTATCGCCATCTAAATAAGCTGATTCACCTTTCCTAAAATCAATCTCCCGCTGAATGCCGGCATTATTGATAATAATATTCAGGTGCGGAAACTTTTCGAGGCATGTTTTGTAAAGCTCCCGACGTTGACTAAGCTCACTGATATCAAATTGCAAAGTTACCAACGAGGGTAAGGCTGCTTTTGCCAGATCCAGCATTTGCTGTCGTCTGCCACAAACGATGACAGTGTTGTTATTGGTGATTAACTCTTTGGCCAAAGCAAGCCCGATGCCGGTAGCACCACCTGTTATCAAGATAGTATTGTTGCTTATTTTCATGTTGTACTTTGAGTGGTGAAATCGGTTTGGTGGTAATCTACTTTATATAACTTACAAAATTGGCTTGTTTCGTAACTTAACACCGTTGTTAAGTAATGCGGATGCCTTTTCCACCTGCTTGTCAATGTCTTTGATGCGGCTGACAGCATGTACAAGGCTTCGCTTTTTACCAGGGGTCAGGCTTTCAAATTTTTGCTTTAGCCTTTCGTCCTGTTCTAACAAAATAGTCAACACTTCCGGCAGATCTACGCCTAACGGGTTAGGATCTTGCCGCAGTTCGAAGGCTATGGAATCGCCAACCGACTTCCCTAAGTCTTTTACTTTTTTTGTTGAAAGGATGATAAAGAAGTTTCCATCGCCAAAATGATTGAGTCCGCAGGAAAATGCTAGTGTTTGATCGACAGTGCAAATAAGGCGGGTATGCTTACCGTTTTTAAATTGGTTAACCACGCCTTCCATAATCTTTAGAAAATAATATCCACCCTTTCTTTTTTCAAGCTGCCCTAGAATTTGATTGCCTTTATAGACTTTCATTGGTTTGCTGTCTAATCGACAACAAATAGACGTAGCAAATGTTCAAAACAACTTGATGGTTACTCAAAATAAAAAACCCCGTGCTAGGGGGCTCGTAGGCTGTTTTAATTTTTACACTTACGTGAACAAGTTCACTCCGTGTAGAAACAAAAACAGCCTCCTTACGGGAGCTGTATGGATCTGCGGAGGAGAAGGGATTATTTCATTATCAATATCTTGTAATCCGAAAATTTTATATAACCCCGAATTTGGCCCCGAGGCGATGAGCCTTATCAAGTTTAAAATTACCTCAATTATTTACAAATTCTGAAAACAAAACTCCTTTCCCTTCTTAGCGAAAATCAATTATTGAATATAAATCTATATTTCTGAATAATATTCTATATATAAAATTATTTTGTATTTTTGTTTTACTAATGGTTATTATTTCCAAAACAATTATTAGAGATTTTGCTTTGTCTCACCCGGATGCCGCAAAGGCCCTGGAAAAATGGTACGAAGAAACGAAATCTGCAGATTGGAAGAATTTCACTTCACTAAAAAGAACATTTAACACAGCTGATCATGTAGGCAATGATAGATATGTTTTTGATATTAAAGGAAATCATTACCGTCTGATTGCGTTGATCATATTCAAAGTCAGAACCGTTTTTATCCTGTTCATTGCAACCCACAAAGAATATGATGAAGTCAATGCAAGCAAAGTAACTTTTAGAAAATAACATATATGAAATACGAAATCAAATCCAAAAAGGCATACCACGAATTGATGGTTGAAATATACACCCTGATGAATAAGGGTGATGCTAAACTGAATGCTTCTGAATTAAAAAAACATTATGCATGAAGACGCAATCAAGCAACAGAAAATAATCCTGTTCGACGGCGTTTGCAATCTGTGTAATGGCTCGATCATCTTTGTCTTAAAGCGAGAAAAAAAGCCAATATTCAAATTTGCTTCCATCCAATCAGAGGCGGGTCGGGAATTGTTGGCATGGTGTGGGTTATCTCTCAATTACAGTGAAGCCGTTATCTTGATCGACAACGGAAAAATATATCTTGGCTCCAGTGCCGCGCTAAAGATCGGACAGGGACTCAAATTCCCGTGGTCCAGCCTGGCTTCACTGGGACTTATTGTTCCAAAGTTTATTCGAGACTGGATATACGCTCAAATTGCGCAGCACAGATATCAATGGTTCGGGAAAAGGGATGTTTGCATGATTCCCACTCAAAAATTGAAGGCAAGGTTTTTATAGAAC
>JANMMA010000105.1:0-3598 GCA_031372815.1 Sphingobacteriales bacterium | reverse complement strand
TTTCCGTACCCGCCCGAGCATAACAGTACCGCATGACCGAAATGTCGTTCCAGTTCACCATTTACCAGGTTGCGAACAATGATACCCCTTGCTTTGCCATCAATCTTTACCACATCAAGCATTTCATGGCGGGTATACATCTCAACATTTCCCAGGGCAACCTGTCTTTCCAGTGCCTGGTATGCGCCTATAAGTAGTTGCTGCCCGGTTTGTCCGGCTGCATAGAAAGTTCTTTGAACCTGCGTTCCACCAAAGGAACGATTGCTAAGCAATCCGCCATATTCCCTTGCGAAGGGGACACCCTGTGCAACACATTGGTCAATGATGGAATTGCTCACCTCTGCCAGGCGGTGCACATTGGCTTCCCGGGCGCGATAGTCGCCACCCTTTACCGTATCATAAAAAAGACGGTACACAGAATCACCATCGTTCTGGTAATTCTTAGCCGCATTAATTCCTCCCTGTGCAGCAATAGAATGCGCGCGGCGCGGAGAATCCTGGTAACAAAATGCTTTCACTTTGTACCCCAGTTCACCCAGCGAAGCAGCGGCAGATGCACCAGCCAAACCTGTGCCTACAACGATCACTTCAAGTTTGCGTTTGTTGGCGGGATTCACCAGCCTTACTGTTCCTTTATAATTGTTCCACTTCTCTTCAAGCGGACCAGAGGGAATTTTTGCGTCAAGCATTGGGAAACGAGGTTAATGGTTTAGAATAAGAATGTGATGTTACCGATGGGAATTTCCCAGCCAAAATGCATAAACACCGGCATGAGGGCAAAAATCAACGGCACCACGATGGAAAATATAACACCAGTATTCTCGATTAGTTTGGCATACTTGCGTTGTTTCCATCCGATGGTCTGAAATGCACTCTGAAAGCCGTGCAGTAAATGCCAGCCGAGGGAAACACATCCTAATACATACAACAACACAATCCATTGATTGGTAAAGACCGCGCTCATTCGGGCGTACAGGTTATGTGTTTCAAGCGTCTTATACTGTACTTCTTCCAATCCACCAAACCTGGAAGGGACCCAGAATTGGGCAATATGAACGATCAGAAAAAGGAGGATAAGGGTGCCCAGTAAAGCCATTGAACGGGAATACCATGTACTGGTTTTAGCCGGAGCATTGATCGCATAGCGGGTATTCCGCGCACTGTTGTTCAACCTAGCCAGCGCGTAGCCCTGAACGATATGTACGATGATCCCTGCAAAAAGTCCTATTTCAGCGATCCTTACAAGTATGTTGGTACCCATGAAATGGGCTGCACGGTTAAAATTTTCCTCCCCGTTAGTAAACAGCACGTTGATGTTAATATACGCATGAACAACGAGAAAGATAACCAGGAAAAGTCCGGTAAAGGCCATCACGTATTTACGGCCGATGGAAGAAGTAAGTACCTGGTTCCACTTCATAATTTATTGGTTGCGGGTTTTGAAAAGTATCACAAAAATACTCCAGCATGCCGTACCGCAAAGTTTTTTTTATGTTCACTTACCTGGCTAAATCATGAACAAATGTACAATCAGGATGAAGTTTGATCAGGCATTGTTTAACCTGCGGAGCATTTTATTGTCGATGGCTGAAAACAAATGCTGTGGAAGTACAGTCCGCCATCCGGGAAAACTGATTAGTTCCACATAATAGTCTATATGTGCTTTTCGAAAATCGTACTGCGACTGCTCAGGCATTTCGAGAATCACCACCCAGCCGCCATCATCAGTGATATCTTCTACCCATTCCTCATAATAGCAACTGTCGCTGCTATGAAAATTAAGGACGTTTTCACCCACCAGGATAAATTTCCGAATGCCTTCCTGGATCATCTTGTCAACGACATCCCTTTTTAGTGTCATGACGTCATTTTCAATAGCGTCATTCCATTCGCCGATCAGTTCGATGATGGCAAAATCAAGGTCATAATCTACGAATAGAATTTTCAGGTATAATGTTCGTGATCCGAATTCATCCCACTGCGGATGAATATAGTAATTGTAAACCGTCTGGCTAAATTCAAATTCACTGTGTTCGCGTCCAAAAAAAGGAGACCGTTCATCTTCTTCTGCGGTATATAAATGGCGCCAGTTATAATATGGTTCGATATCATGCATGTCTGTAGCAAAGATAAGACATGATAAACGTCAGACGGTTCCTGCGAGCACTGCTTTTTTCACACTTCCGTGTTTTAACAACAGCTTTTTCGCAGCATCATAGTCGGACAATGAAAGGGCCTCCATCACCATTCTTACGCCCCGGTCAACAAGTTTTTCGTTACTGAGCAGCATGTTGACCATTTTATTATCCTCTACCCTTCCCAACTGAATCATCACTGTAGTGGAAATCATGTTTAATACAAGTTTTTGCGCCGTTCCGCTTTTCATTCTTGTGCTTCCGGTAACGAACTCGGGACCTACCACAACTTCAATGGGAAAATCTGCAGCAGCAGAAACCGGTGAGTTCGCATTGCATGAAATGGAGCCTGTGGTAATGCCTACTGCGCGGCTTTGCTCAAGAGCGCCGATAACATAGGGCGTTGTTCCGCTGGCAGCGATGCCAACTACAACATCGCGCTCACTGACGTTGTATGTCTTAAGATCAAGCCATCCATCTTCCTTACTGTCTTCTGCGAATTCAACGGCTTTAAACATCGCGTTATCGCCACCTGCAATAATGCCTATCACCAGGCCGTGAGGTACGCCGTAAGTGGGTGGACATTCACTGGCATCGACCACAGCAAGCCTTCCTGATGTGCCGGCGCCAATATAAAATAACCTTCCCCCTGCCAGCATTTTATCAGAGATCACTGCAACCAGTTTCTCGATTTGGGGGATGGCTTCCGCTACAGCATCGGGAACCACTTTATCCTCTTTGTTGATGTTGAAGAGCAATTCCTGGATCGACATCTTATCGAGATGCCGGTATGTAGAGTCCTGTTCTGTTGTTCTAATAAATTCGTCCATCAGTGTTATTAACATGAATATTACCGGTGAAAAGCAGCGAGTCCATCCATTGGATTTCTCATGATCTTTCCAATGGTTAACTCATAATCACTGGCAAGATCTTGCAAAACATCCCTGAATTCCCAGGCCACTCCACCGATAAAATTTATAGGATATTTCCAGCTTTCACCATATTTATAGATATGGGTGAAGAAAAAATCATTCAAGCCGTCTTCAATGATATTCTCGATCATATAATGGCCCCTGTTTTCTGCCAGAAAAAGAGTGAATGATGCCAGGTATCTATTAGCCAGTGGCTTTTTATAAATATTATCCAGGATTTCAGAAGCATTGGTCACATATTTGGCGTCGAACCTAGATCTTAGGTCCTCGTCAAAAGTATTATACAAATAATACTGCAAAACTTTTTTGCCAAGGTAAGCGCCGCTTCCTTCATCACCAAGTATATATCCTAGTCCGGGTGAATTTTTGACGATTTTCTTTCCATTATAATAACAGGAGTTCGATCCTGTTCCCAAAATACAGGCCAGTCCTTTTTCATGTCCGCAAAGTGCACGTGCTGCTCCCATAAGATCGTGGTCCACCTCAATGCGGCTGTCGGGAAATTGCTGTTTGAGGGCTTTAGCTACCGAT
>JANMMA010000083.1:0-69491 GCA_031372815.1 Sphingobacteriales bacterium | reverse complement strand
CGCAAAAAAATGTTTGATCTCGTTGAATATCCATGGATAGCCTATGGCAGCCCTCCCGATCATAAGTCCGTCAATACCATACCTGTTTTTATATTCCAGAGCTTTTTCGGGAGTATCGATATCACCATTTCCAAAAATGGGTATCCTGATGCGTGGATTATTTTTCACTTTTGCGATCCACGACCAATCCGCCTCACCTTTATACAGTTGACACCGGGTGCGGCCGTGCACAGACAGTGCCTGTATACCGGCGTCCTGAAGCCTTTCTGCTACCTCTTCAATATTGATTGTGTTGTGGTCCCAGCCAAGCCTTGTTTTAACGGTCACGGGCAGAGAAGTACTTTTCACGACAGCTGTCGTTAGCCGAACCATTAGGTCGAGGTCTTTCAACACTGCCGCGCCCGCTCCCTTAATAACAACTTTTTTTACGGGGCAGCCAAAATTGATATCTACCAGGTCTGGATTAACGGTATCTACGATTCTTGCACTGATGGCCATAGCTTCTTCATCACCCCCAAAAATCTGTATGCCTACAGGTCTTTCGGATTCAAATATGTCAAGTTTCTGCCTGCTTTTGATAGCATCCCTGATCAGCCCTTCCGAACTGATGAATTCCGTATACATAAGATCTGCTCCTTTGTCTTTGCACACGGCACGAAAAGGTGGATCGCTTACATCTTCCATGGGCGCCAGCAGAAGTGGGAAATCAGGTAATCTTATCTTGCCTATCTTTAACATAACTGTGGCCGCAAATTTACAACTTGAAGCCGGGGTTCCCTAACATTGATTTATTTAAGCCGTTAGCTATGTATGATGTGCATTCGAGGCCTGGCAGTTCTTATCAATCCGCGTTTTTCTATCTTCTTGGTTTAGTGTTGCTGGGCTTATTTTTCGGAAGCCTTTTATCCGGAGGTTTATGGGTGATACTTACAGGCAGGAGTATTTTTACGATGGAAAAAGATATGATGAATCCAGCATACGCGGGACCAATTCGTGTGCTGCAACTGGTGAGCACCTTTTTCATTTTCTTTATTCCTGCTGTGATTACGGCGGCCATACTGAGTAAGAAACCCTTTCGCTTCCTGGGATTCAACCTGTATTTTTCCTTACGCCAGCTTGGCATGGTAGTGCTAATAATATTGGCAGCCCTGCCACTCGTAGGTGCGCTGTCTGAATTAAATAAGATCATTCCCATTCCCGTGGCCTGGGAAAAAACCTTTAAAACACTTGAAGATACGTATGAAAAGCAGGTCAAAGTACTGGCCAATATTACAGGGTGGAGAGAGTACTTCGTTTCAATGATCATCATGGCATTTGCACCTGCTATTTTTGAAGAAACGCTATTTAGGGGTGGAATGCAAAATATCCTGCAAAAGATCACCAAAAATCCCTTTGTATCCATTGGCGTAACCAGTGTCATTTTTAGCCTTATACATTTCTCCTATTACGGGTTTATTCCGCGTGTTGCACTCGGGGTGGTGCTCGGACTAATCTATTACTACAGTGGTAGTATATGGCTTTCCATATTTGCGCATTTTTTCAATAATGCACTCGTTGTTACGGAGATTTTTTACCTTACCCGCAAAGGACGGCCCGTGGAAGAAGCTATGAATGATACGTTTCCGCTATGGTGGGGCGTGATTGCCATATTAGCATTGGTCTTTTTGTTCCGATGGTTTAAAAAGTTTGCCGATAAAGATATCCATACACTAAAGCCCGCTGAAGATATTGCCCTGGATGAGCAATGGATTACCTGACCTTTGTTTAATTCGATCATCACTGAAGGTCATGAATGTTGTGCCTTCAACAAAAGAAAAATATGGCATTCAATTGGCCTGTTTTTAAAACCCGCGCACTTTCTGCCTTTTTTTTCGTGGCTATTATGTTGGTTGGCCTGATGACCAGTCACTGGCTTTTCCTGTTTTTATTTTCGGTTATACATTGGGGTTGTTGGAAGGAATATCATTCGCTGATGGGTAAGATCCAGCCCGCGTACAAAGAGATATCCCCCTTTCATTATTATGGTGTGATCTTCACCGGCTGGTGTATGCTCCTGTTCTCTTCGTCTGACCTTTGGAGAATTGGCAGTATTTCCGTTTCTGCCATAGGTTTTTGGATCGGGCTCATTCTGCTATTTGTGTTGCCGATGATTGAAATTCTTTTTTCCCGGTTGATGGACCTTAAAAATATCCGGATTTCTGCCCTTGGTCTGTTATATATTTCACTGAGTTGTGCACTTATGGTTCACCTACGCAGTGGAAGGCCATGGCTGGGTGAGTTTGAAGGTTCTATGATGGATCAGGTCAATAATGCAACGGCCAGGTATACTGGTTTCCTCGTTCCACTGATCATCATTTCTTCTATATGGATCAATGATACCATGGCATACGTTGTTGGATCAATGATTGGCAAAACGCCATTGTCTGCCATCTCACCAAAAAAAACGTGGGAGGGCACCATTGGTGGGGTTATTTTGAGTGTAGCCATAGTGACGTTATATGCAGCGTTTGTCATCAAGTCTTCATGGCAACACTACCTGGCTATTTCGGCAATTGCTTCCATCGCCGGAACCTTCGGTGATCTGTTGGAAAGTAAACTTAAAAGAATGGCAGGCGTTAAGGACAGCGGCAATCTAATGCCTGGTCATGGAGGATACCTCGACCGATTTGATTCACTGCTTGTGGCGGTTCCTTTTGTATGGCTTTATGCCGTAGCTTTCATGTAAGATTAACAACATGACTTTATTCATTGTATTGCTTTGCATCATCACCCTGGTATTACTTATCAGTTGGGGTAAAGTAAATGCTTTCCTTGCATTTCTGATCGTTTCTATTATTACCGGGCTTATCCTTGGAATACCGCTGTCGAAGATCACACAGTCGGTCCAGAAAGGCATTGGCGACACCCTTGGTTCGCTGGTTATTGTCATTGCCCTGGGCGCCATGCTGGGCAAGCTTGTAGCGGAATCGGGAGCATCCCAGAAGATCACCAACACGCTGATGAAGGCCTTCGGTGCAAAAAATATCCAGTGGGCACTAATGATAACAGGTTTTATTGTAGGCATTCCGCTGTTTTATAACGTGGGATTTGTATTGATGATCCCTTTGATATTTGCAGCGTCCTACCAAATGAAGATGCCCGCAGTGTATGTAGGGCTTCCCATGCTGGCCGCACTTTCGGTTACTCACGGATTTCTGCCTCCTCATCCTTCACCCACCGCGTTGGTGGGACAGTTTTCAGCCAACATGGGACTCACCTTGTTGTATGGGATAGCCATTGCCATTCCGGCTATTCTTCTCGGTGGTCCGGTATTCGCACGAACCCTGAAAGACATTGATGCCAAACCGTTGCAAACATTTCTGAAAGAACCCATCAGGGATGAGCTGCTTCCTTCGGCAACGCTCAGTTTTGCGGCGTCATTGTTACCGGTTTTCCTGCTTGCCTTCACTACCGTTATTCCCATTATAGTTCCTTTGAAAGGAACAATGAATGACCTGCTCCATTTTATTGCAGAGCCATCTATCGTTATGCTTGTTGCGTTGGTTTTCGCCACATTTGCATTGGGTATTGGCCAAAAAAGATCAATGAGCGAAGTGATGGTCATTTATGTTGATGCCGTAAAAGACGTGGCCATTATTTTATTGATCGTGGCAGGTGCCGGAGCGCTGAAACAAATATTTTCAGACAGCGGTGTTAGTGCACAGATCGCAGCCATGCTAAAAAACTGGACCATCCATCCGTTGATCCTCGGATGGCTGATCGCGGCAGTGATCAGGATATGCATTGGCTCTGCTACGGTAGCAGGGTTAACCACAGCGGGTATCATTGCACCGGTAATGGCGTCAACCACTGTGAACCCTAACCTTATGGTGCTTGCCATCGGTGCTGGCAGTTTAATGTTTTCACACGTTAATGATTCCGGCTTTTGGATGTTCAAAGAATATTTTAACCTGAGCATAAAACAGACCATACGTTCCTGGTCAGTCATGGAAACCATTATTGGCACCGTTGGCCTGGCAGGCGTAATGATCCTGGATATATTCGTCTGAAGGCTCATGATTTTCCCGATAAAAATCACTTAAACTATATATATGACAGCTGAAGAAAACCTTTTGAAGCTTGGTGTAGCATTGCCCGAAATACCAGAACCCAAGGCTGTTTACAAGCCCTGCCTTATTGTTGGAAAGCAATTGTACGTTTCAGGCCACGTTCCCATGTTGCCCGACTTTACCCGTATTTCGGGTAAGGTTGGCCGTGACCTTGATACCGAAGAGGCGAAAAAAATTGCAAGGCTTGTGGGGTTAAGTATTTTGTCTTCGATAAGGAAGAAATTGGGTAGCCTTGATAAAGTTAAAAGGGTCATCAAGGTCCTGGGGATGGTCAATGCTGTTCCGGATTTTGACAAGCATCCCATTGTGATCAACGGATGCAGCGAACTGTTTGCAGAAATATGGGGGCCGGATAACGGCGTAGGCGTTCGTAGTGCTGTGGGCATGGGCTCGTTGCCTGATGGCGTTCCTGTTGAAGTGGAAGCATTATTTGAGTTACATGAAGAACAATAGTATGAAACCATGGTATACCATCGAAAACATTGAAACCCTGGACTCACCTCAACTTGTTGTTTATCCCGACAGGGTAATGCATAACATTCAACACGCCATTGCGATGGTGGGAGACATTTCCCGGCTCCGGCCGCATGTAAAAACCAATAAAACAGCCGAGGTTATGCGTTTGATGGTAAACGGCGGGATTACCAAATTCAAGTGCGCCACCATTGCTGAAGCTGAATTACTGGGTATCGAAAAAGCTAAGGATGTTTTACTTGCTTACCAGCCGGTAGGTCCCAAAATTGAAAGGCTAATAGGTCTGATCCAAAAATATCCGGAAACAGTTTTTTCATGCATCACGGATCATCCCTTTGCAATGGAAAAGATAAATGAGGCTTTTGGCAGGGCATCATTAAAGGCAAATGTTTTCATTGACCTGAACCTGGGAATGAACCGTACAGGTATTGCTATGGAAAATGCGTTTGACCTATACCGTGAGGCTTCGCGGAAAATTAATATCGATCTAAGGGGGCTCCACGCATACGACGGTCATTTCCGGGATCCCGATATCGATAGAAGAACCCTGGCTTGCAATGAGGCATTTGAAAAGGTAGTTGCTTTAAAGGACAGGATTGTGAGTGAAGGTTTCCCGGCACCAAATATTATTGCCGGAGGCTCACCTACATTTCCCATACATGCAAAACGGCCGGGCGTAGAATGCAGCCCTGGTACTTTTGTATTCTGGGATAAAGGGTACACTGACCTTTGCCCCGAACAGCATTTTCTGCCTGCAGCCCTGGTAGTATCAAGGGTGATCTCCCTTCCTGCAGCAGGAAAGTTGTGTACGGACCTTGGGCACAAAAGTATTGCGGCCGAAAATGACATTCAAAAGCGCGCTTTTTTTCTCCATGAAACAGACCTTAGTTTGATATCTCAGAGTGAGGAACATGGCATTGTGGAAGCCGGACCTTTACACCATTTTTTACCCGGCGATGTCCTATATGTAATGCCGTATCATGTTTGCCCTACAGTTGCACTGTATGACCATATGGTTGTGGTAGAAAATAATATCGCAAGGGAAAGCTGGACGGTTGAAGCCAGAAAACGCTGAAACAATATGAACATAGACCTTCATCTTGACCTGGCCATGAATGCCATGGAGTGGAACCGCGATCTTCGTTTGCCCGTTCACGTTATCAATGGGCGCGAGGCTGGTTTAACAGATAAACCAGACAGGGGCAATGCCATTGTTTCCCTGCCTGCGCTTCGGGATGGAGGCATCGGTCTTGTTGTGGCCACACAAATTGCTCGCGTTGTGAAACCAGGCAGTACTGTTCCGGGCTGGTATTCCCCCCAACAGGCATGGGCCCAAACACAGGCTCAGCGGGCATGGTATAATACCATGGCAGAAGGCGGCGAAATGGTACAGATTCTGGATAAACATCAGCTCGGGACACACCTTTCATTATGGCAGGATGAGCAGCAAGAGCATAAGCCAATAGGGTTTATACTAAGCCTGGAAGGCGCTGATTCGCTCATTGATATTAGCTATTTGGAAAAGGCTTATAACCAGGGATTAAGGGCCATCGGTCCTGCGCATTATGGTCCCGGCCGTTACGCTAACGGAACCAATGCAACTGGAAAGATGGGGGATGAAGGACTTGCGCTGCTTAAGGAAATGGAGCGGTTAAACATCATCCTGGACACAACACATTTATGTGATGATGCGTTCTGGCAGTCCATGGAATATTTCAAAGGGAATGTCTGGGCCAGCCATAATAACTGCAGGTCCATTGTTGACCATAACCGGCAATACAGCGATGACCAGATCAGGGCATTGATACAACGGAGAGCAGTGATCGGTGCGAGCATGGACGCGTGGATGATTGTTCCGGGCTGGGTAAGGGGCTTGTCGACCCCAGAAAACATGCAGTGTAACCTGGAAAAACTGGTTGATCATATTGATCATATCTGTACCATTGCGGGTAATTCATTTCATGTAGCGGTGGGCAGTGATCTTGACGGGGGGTATGGAAAGGAGCAGTGTCCGGCAGACATTACCACCATTGCTGACCTGAAAAATTTTCCTGCCATTCTACAAAAGCGTGGGTATACGGATGCTGACATACGAAACATAATGCATGATAATGTCCTTAGGTTTTTACAGAACGCCTGGTCTTAGGTGAACCAGAAGGATTTGTTTTATACATTTGTTGCTTAATACAAAGAATGATCATTCACAGAGAAGGATATAAGACTATTGCAATAAGCGGCATCATTTACCTGGTATTGTGCCTGCTGAATTTTACTTTTATCAGTTTTAAATATCCGATCATTGCATGGATCATTTTTGCCGTCACCACCGTCGTTTTTTTATTCCTGATCTCTTTTTTCAGGATCCCGTTAAGAATCATGACCACGGAAGAAAACGCTGTTGTTGCTCCGGCAGATGGTAAAGTTGTGGTTATTGAGGAAACGGTTGATCCGGAATATTTTAAAGATAAGCGATTGCAGATATCCATCTTCATGAGTCCGGCCAACGTTCACGTTAACAGGGCGCCGGTATCAGGTGAAGTTATTTACAGCCAGCACCACAAAGGAAAATTCCTGGTGGCATGGGACCCTAAATCATCCACTGACAATGAACGTCATAGTGTGGTGATCCGTCATGGCAAGGCCGAAATTCTGGTAAAGCAGATTGCAGGCGCCCTGGCTAAAAGAATTGTAAACTATCTCAAAAGCGGACAAAAAATAAACCAGACGGCAGAAATTGGATTTATCAAATTTGGCAGCAGGGTAGACGTGTTACTTCCTACAGGCACTGTTGTAGATGTAAAACTCGGTCAAAATGTTCAGGGCGGAATAACCGTACTGGCAAGGCTAACCTGATTAGAGAATCGTTTTCAATTCACTTAAATTGTTGATTGTAAACGTAGGTACAATATTACCTGTTGCCGGCGTCAAAGGGTTAAAGTACACCGTATGCATTCCAGCATTATTTCCCCCTTCAATGTCTGCGTCCAGTGTGTCTCCAATCATGATGGAGTGTTCAGCGGTAGTTCCGGCAACTTTTACTGCATATTCAAAAATGGCAACATGAGGTTTCATTATTCCTGCCGCCTCCGAGGTAATGACGTGAGTGAAATAATGCTGAAGATTACTGTTCCTGATTTTCGCGTGCTGCGTTTTCTCAAACCCATTGGTGATCAGGTGCATGGGGTATCCTTTCTCCTTCAGGTAATCCAGTATGATCAGCGTATCAATAAAGAGATTTTTCTTGGTAGGCAGAATTTCAAGGTATCTTTCACTGAGGGTCTTCGCCAGTAATTCGTCATGAACTTTATAGTCGGTCAGTGTTCTCCACATCCTCTTCCACCGGAGTTCCTCGCGGGTAATATATCCTTTTCTGAACCTGTCCCAGAAAATGGTGTTATGGTGATGGTAAGTTGAGTGAAAATGCTCAAACTCCGGAATACCGATAGTTGATAGCCTCAGTTCATGGTAGAGATCATAAAGCGTTTCTTTTGAATTGGTGTCGAAGTCCCACAGGGTATGGTCCAGGTCGAAAAATACGTGCTGATATGTATGGTTTGCCAATTGCAGTAATTCAGTTGCAAACATACTATAGCTTTGGAGATGAATAAGGTTAAATCACAGTTTATGAATGTTGTTATTACAGGAGCAAGCCAGGGAATAGGTTTTGGGATAGCAGAGAAATTTGCGGCAGCGGGGGCCAACCTTTTTCTCTGTTCCAGAAATATGGACCGGCATAGCGGGTGGCAAAAAGAACTAATACGAAAGCATGGGATATCAGTTTCGAGCTTCAATGCTGACCTTTCTAAAAAAGAACAGGTAAATGCTTTTGCAGATACCCTTCTTGATGCCTGGGATCAAATCGATATCCTGGTGAATAATGCGGGTTCTTTTGTTCCTGGTAGTGTGTATAATGAGCCCGAAGGCAACCTGGAAAAAATGATCGATCTAAATCTCTATTCGGCCTATCATTTGACGCGCAGGGTGGTACCAGTAATGATGAAGGCAAAAAGCGGACATATCTTCAATATGTGTTCCGTAGCTGCTCTTCAAGCATACCCGGCAGGAGGCTCATATAGTATCAGCAAATTTGCGTTACTGGGCTTCAGTAAAAACCTGAGGGAAGAGATGAAAAATTTCGGCATTAAGGTAACGGCAATACATCCAGGTGCTACATTCACGCCCGCCTGGGAAGGCTATGTGGAAAGGTCAAGGATCATGGAAGTGGCAGACGTAGCTGACCTAATCTATGCGGCCTCCAGGTTATCCATAAATGCCTGTGTGGAAGAGATCGTTCTCAGGCCTCAATTGGGAGATCTATAAAAAAGTTAAATGATGAATGGAAACGATCAGCTTATCGTGGCATCGTAATTTTACCTTTCCAGATTTTTTAAACGTGAATAAGACAATACTGATACTGTTTGCCCTAGTTTTTCTCCATGTTACCTCCTTTGCCGATGAAGTGAGGTTTACACTCATGGTAAGTAGCCAGAAAATAAGTTTGCAAGACTATCTCCAGGTGCAGTTTACGATTGAGAATAGCAAAAAAGTTAGTCAGTTTGTACCTCCCCCATTCAAAAATTTTAATGTAATGGAGGGGCCCGACCAGGCTTCGGGATGGAGCCTGCAAGACGGTGTACTGAAAGAATACATTAGTTTTTCTTATCTGTTGAAGGCAATCCGGCCGGGCCGTATTCTGATCCCTTCCGCAACCGTTAAGATAGATGGGAAAACCTATCGGTCTAATAATGCATGGGTGGATGTCATCAATGCCGTTTACCCTGGACAGACAGAAGATCGGTCCGTGATGAATGAATTTATTATGAAGAAGGGTGAAAGCCTTCAGAAAAAGATCAGCAATAACATCTTTGTTAAGCTGGACGTCAATAAAAAAACCTGCTTTGAAGGAGAGCCTTTGGTAGCAACATATAAGTTATACACGCGGCTTAAATCTGAATCCAAGGTCACCAAACGACCTTCTTTCAATGGCTTCAGCGTTTACGACATGGTTGATCCTGAGCGGGAAGAATCGGGCAGAGAAATTTATAACGGCAAGGAATATAATGTTTACCTGCTTCGTAAGGTTCAGTTGTATCCGTTGCAATCGGGAAGTTTTGAGTTGGACGCAGTAGAAGTAGAAAACAACCTGACGTTTGTTAAGGAGGAAAGCATGGGGTCAGACTATGGACTCTCGGGCTTGCTGCAGTCCCTGGCAGATCATAACGGCAATCAGGACGGAATCATCAGGGAAACAGTTACCCTTACCAGTAATCCCGTAAAAGTGGAAGTAAAACCCTTGCCTCAGAATGCAGCTCCTATGTTCAATGGTGCAGTTGGTCAGTTTCATATTAATACCAGGATAGCCGGTGGAAAGATTCATAAAAATGATGTTGTAGATGTACAGGTAGAAATTTCAGGCAAAGGAAACTTTCCTGTGCTCGCGCCGCCTTCAGTGCAATGGCCAGACTCCCTTGAAGCTTATGAATCTACTGTAAAAGAACAGTTCAATAAGTTTGTCAGCCCGATATCTGGTGCGAAAATTTTCACCTACCCATTATCTGTTCGCAGGGAAGGCGATATTGTGATACCTCCTGTAAGCCTGTATTATTTTGACCCCGAAACGGGAAAGTATGGAATAGCCAGCTCAGATTCTGTTAAGTTCCATGTGGATCCGGCTCTTGCAGCCACCGCTGTTAAAACAACGCTTCCGTTAAAAACTGAAGCGACGGGTGATATTTGGAAATGGATTATTTCCGGCATTGGACTGTTAACGGTTTTCGGCGGACTCTATCTTATACTTCGCCAGAATCATAACGTTAATGTTGTCCCTGATAAATCACCCTTAAGGCAAGTAGCGACTGCTGCTGATCAGCAGCTTCAACCAGAAACAAAAGAAGAAGATCTTTTAAGGCAGATCAAAATGGCATTCGAGCAGGGCGACTATCACCTGTTTTACAAGCAGGTTAATAACGTGATCAATGAATGGATGCAAAAAAAATATGGTGCTAATGCTTCCGGAAACTGGGAAAATACTTTGCAAATGGCAGGGGTGGATAGTGAACTGATCAGGCAAATAGCAGCACTGAAAAAAGACGCTGCTATGGCCATCTACACACCATTTATCATGGACCGAAAAATGATAGAAGACCTTGAATCACTGCAGAAAATTATTGCCTGATCGCTACAGAATATGCCGTTGCACAAGCAGCCAATGATCAATTGTTATTCAGAAAACTTATAACCCACACCACGCGCAGAGTGAAAATATTTTGGATTTCTTGAATCTGTTTCAAAATATTTCCTGAAGTTCAAAATGAAATTGTCGATGGTACGTGTGGTAGGAAACACCTGGTACCCCCAGACGTACTGTAATATTTTCTCACGCGACACCACTTCGTTTTTATTTTCTATCAGCAGTTTCAGCAACATCACTTCTTTCTTGCTTAAGGGAATGATCTCCCCTTTGGCATTTTTTGCCTGCTGTGCTTTGAAGTCGATATAGTTTCCACCAAACTCAAAGTGATTTCCGAGCGTCGTCTTTTGGGTGATGCGCTTATTTTTATCGATCAGTTTTTGCACACGCAGAAACAATTCTTCGAGATTAAAAGGCTTTACAAGGTAGTCGTCTGCACCTTTTTTCAGTCCAAGTACCCGGTCAGCGCCGCTACTTTTAGCACTTACAATCAGTATCGGTACATCATTATGCTGAAGCCTTAAATTCTCTGTTACCGTTATGCCATCTATTTCGGGAAGCATTACATCCATGATCACCAGATCAAAGAATTCCCCTTCAAGCTTTTTGAGTGCATCCAGGCCGTTGCCAACGCACGAGACTTCATAACCTTCCAATTCAAGGTTTAGCTTCAGGGCTTCCTGAAGATTTTCTTCGTCTTCAACAATCAAAATTGCCGGGCGCCTGTTTTCCTGTGTCAACTCCATGGCTTATTGAATTCAATGACAAAAATACTTCCTGTTGGCTGATTATCCTTTATTGAAATAGTGGCGCCATGATCTTCTGCGATTTTTCGCGACAAGTAGAGTCCGAGCCCTGTGCCCTTTGCTTTTCGGGTATTCTCGCTGCCGGTGCGGTAGAATTTTTCAAAGATTTTTTTCTTTTCCTTTTCCGGGATGCCAGTTCCTTCATCTGTAACAAAAAACTTTATCTTTTCAGTGGCTTCAAGCGCTACCGATACTGATTTGTCTGCAGGCGAATATTTAAACGCATTTTCAATAAGATTATTAAAAAGAAGGTTAATCAGCAGCTTATCACAGGAGACGATAATGTCAGGTTGAATAGCTGTTTTAAGTGACCGTTTAGGAAACCTTTTTTCCAGAAACAAGCAAGAGGTTTGCGCCAATTCACTGATATTAACTTCCTCCCACTCCTGAAGGTATTTGCCTGATTCCATTTGGGCAGCCAGTAATATATTATTGCAGAGGTCATTCAGACGGTCTGTTTCCTGGAAAGTATTGGCAAATATTTTTTCCTGCTGGACCGAATCAAGCTTTCGTTTTTGCAGTGTTTCTAAATTGATCCGGGTAATGGCAATGGGCGTTTTCAATTCATGTGTTATGGCCATCATGAAATTTTGTTGTTGTTCATTGAGCAGGATTTGCTTTCTTACCGACCTGTAAACGAACACAGCACCAAGAAGCATAATAAACATGAAGATCACACCTTCTCCCAGGTATTGCGCCATGTTCCGGCTTTTCTCCAACGCTATGAAATTAAGTTTCACCTGGTAGTTGGGATCTTGCAATGAAATCAATTCTTTTTTGAAAGAATACATTTCTTCATTCTGTTGCATAAGTGCTACGAACCACCATACAAGAGCTGCCATTGAATATAATAAGAGAAACCAATAAACCCAGGTGATGATGGCGAGTTTGTGCTTGCTATAGAACGCCGTTAGTCTCATTGCTGCCTGACTTTTTCCAGCCTTATGCCCACATTCAAGATCTCTTCAAGAGGATTTTCCCGCATTACATGTTCAAGGGTGATGGTATAATTGCCCTGTATGCGGAACTTTACGGGCCTCCTGTACAACAGTATTCGGTGCTCGTAAATGTCATCCATCCCACTTCCTGTCCATTGTGTTTGTGACGCAAGGGGAAGGTCGAATTGTTGCGTTAAAGTGGTGGAATCCCCGGGGGCTGAACTTTTCATTTTAACCCAGAGATTGTTGAAATGATATGCATCTGTATGTCGTACGACCAGGAAAATATTATAGGAAGATGTGGTATCGGTCACCAGGAAAGATAAGGTAGGCTTATTGGCATAATCCCAGGTATGGGAAGGGAGGGAGACATTTTTTTCGAATACGTCTGTCTGGAGGCACGACGACAGCAGCAGGACGGAGCCAAAAATGGTGGCCAGGTATTTCAGCATTGCCGGTTTTATTTCTGCAAAGGTAATCTACAGTACATTCAGAACCTGTTCTTTCGCTTTTTCCAATTCATCCTTCATCATCACTACAAACTTTTGTATGGCAGAATCGTAGGCCTTGGCGCCTGTTGTATTGATCTCCCGACCGATCTCCTGAAGGATAAAAGAAAGCTTCTTTCCTTTTGCCTCGTCATTTTCTTTAAGGATATCCTTGAAATAAACACAATGATTTTTTAGCCTCACTTGTTCTTCTGTTACGTCGATCTTCTCTATATAGTAAACCAGTTCCTGTTCCAGTCTGTTGCTGTCGAAATTGTCTTTGCCAACGTGTTCCTCCATCAACTTATTCATGTTGTCCCTGATGCGTTGTTTCCGCAGTGGCTCAAGCTCTTTTAAAGATTCCTGGTACTGCATGATGTTATCGATACGAAGAATCAGTTCTGCTTCCAATACTTTTCCTTCTTCTTCGCGATGCGTATTGATATTGCTGATCGCCTTATCCAGCAAGGTTTTAAAAGATTCCCATTCAGCGGGAGTGAGGGCTTCCGTAGAAGGCGTAATGACTTCGGGTAGCTTTAACAGTGTGCTGAGAATATGGGAAGCATCAAGATTAAGTTCTTTGGATAATTCTGCCAACGGCTGATAATAGGACTTCACTAATTCTGTGTTGATAGTAACGGGCCTGGCTGCCCCGTTTTGCTTAAGCGTGATACCACACTCAATACTTCCGCGAATTAACGTGGAAGATAAAACATTACGAATTTCAAATTCATAAGGCCTTAATAATTGGGGCATTTTCAACGTCACTTCAAATTGCTTTCCATTGAGCGACCGGAGTTCGATCAGGAAAATTTTGTCTTCAACGGATTGTTCTGATCTTCCATAACCGGTCATAGATTTGAGCATACCTGGTGATTTTTTTTTACAAAGTAAAGTGGAAAACACAAAGGGGACATAAATAAGAAAGCTCAGTTTACACTGAGCTTTGTTATATAGATGGGTTAGTAAGTACGGGAAAAAAATTTCCCTGCACAATATTAAAAAGAATTTTCTCTATATCGAAAGTTTTTTTAAGAAATTTTATTCACATTTTTTAGAAAGATGTTAATTACGTGGCAGTTTTAATGATTTAGATCATCAATTTGCCATTTACCGTTTCTGCTGTCAGCAATTGTACATTTGTATATCAACTAAAATTCAGCACATGAAGTTCCCTTCTCCGGTACCTGTCAAATGGCTAGCAGAATTTCTTAATGCGGAACTTATTGGCAAACTAGATGGCAATGCAACGGGTATTAATGAGATCCACAAGGTGGAGGATGGTGATATTGTTTTTGTTGATCATCCAAAATATTACGAGAAATGCCTGCAATCGCCGGCAACATTCATTATCATCAATAACATAGTAGAATGTCCCGCAGGCAAAGCTTTGCTGGTGGTGAACGAACCTTTTGATGCCTATTTGAAAATCGTTGCACACTTCAGGCCATTTGAACCGGCTGTATCCATGATCAGTGAAACAGCGATTATTGGCAAGACAAGTTTTATATATCCGGGTGCTTTCATCGGCCATCACGTAGTGATAGGCGAAGGATGTAAAATTTTTCCCGGTGTTAGCATTCTTGATCATTGCCAGGTAGGAAATAACGTAATTATTCAGGCAGGCACTGTGATCGGATCAGATGCCTTTTATTACAATACACGCAAGAACCGTGAAACCTGGTACCGTAAGATGGAAAGTTGTGGGAGGGTGTTGATTGAAAATAATGTGGAGATTGGAGCCGGATGTACCATTGACAGGGGAGTGACCCATGATACAGTAATTGGAGCCGGAACAAAAATGGATAATATGATACATGTGGGCCATGATACGGTAATCGGAAAGAATTGCCTTATTGCGGCGCAGGTTGGCATTGCCGGAGCGGTGACGTTGGAAGATGGTGTGGTGTTATGGGGACAGGTTGGTGTCAGCAAAACCTTAACGATTGGCGAAAATGCAGTGGTCCTTGCCCAAAGTGGTGTGCCAGGCAATCTTGAAGGAGGAAAGATCTATTGGGGTAGCCCCACAGAAGATGCCACTGTAAAAAAGCGTCAATTGGTTTACCTCAAGAGACTTCCTGAAATATGGAATAAGGTCAGGAATATGTAATACTCTTATGACCTCATATCTAACAGGGAATATTCATTCAACAGGAATGAAATTGTAAGGAAGAAAATCAGCGAGTTTTTCCCAGCTCCAGTACCCCTGGGTAAGCACATCACGCTGGTCATAATAGTAACCATTACGCTCAATCACAATACCGTCAAGGAAATCAATTTGGGAGATCTGGATCGTTGTATTTGCCGAGAGTTTATTTTTCTGCAGATACAAGCTCTCCGGTTTTTCATCACCGTATACAATCCTCAGTTTATTAGGATGAAGTTCCAGTTCTTTATCCTGCGATATGGCAATGGAACTGTCATAAGGATTATTAACGTTCCTGGTCCTGCCATTTTTTTCGTCTACCTTTTCCATTTTAAAGCCACTTTCCCCGAGGGTGCTGTCATAATATGCGCGCATAAAGTGCAGCAATGAACCATAATAGGCAACTTCCCTGTTCAACAACCATGTTTTCATTTGTTCCGGAGTGCCGTTCATTTCTTCAAACAATGGATAGCCTGTATACTGTGTGATGCTATTCCCATATTCATGAGTAAATGAATCGAGTTGGTAACGGATCCTATACCCCAGGGCCATGTTACTGATGATCACATCTTCTTTTGCGGTGATCTTCAACCTGTTTTTTTTCTTACTGTAGAAAAAACGCAGCGTTTCAGGATTCTCTATTGTACATGATGCACTGTTCACGGTGAGTCCTATAAACTGCTCCTTGAAAAAACTTCCATATTTTGCCAGGCCATCCTTCACTTCATTGGTGGCAACTATGGACACCTCTTCCATGCTCTTGTCTTTTTCTTTCAGTACAAAGCGGAGCGACTGAACATTTTCTGCCTGTTGGCTAATCCTCTGGCTTTGTGTTTCGTAGTTTGTGTAGCTCACAACAATATCATATCCTCCTGCCGGAACCGTAAGCCTGAATTCTCCATTAGCGTTCGTAAGTGTGCCAAGGGTTGTATTCTGGCAAAAAACTGATGCTCCGCCTAGTGGCAGTTGTGTTTTATTGTCGATCACCGTTCCACTCACCATATATGATTGTGAAATACCACTGGTGATGACCATGAACAGGGTGCAGAAAAGAAATAGGATTTTCATCATATGCTGTATTAACAGGGCTATCTAAGCAAATATTGTGCGCTACCTGTTAAGCCTTAACAAATATTCACGGCAGGATTCAGCTATGCTCTCTTCCAAAGGCCTGAAACTGAAACCGGGAAGAAATTTTTTCAGTTTACTGTGGTCAAAATATATTTTCATCCGCGCAGTTTCAGCTGTTTCTTTGGTCAGCAAAGGGTCTTTTCCGGTGAACAGGCTTTTCGCTTTTTCCCATCGCCACACAAGGGATGTAAGTATAGGGCTGGCCTTCCATTTGGGTGCTGCTTTGTTAAAGTTTTTGGCCATCATGTTGAATACTTGTCTGAAGCTTAGGTTTTCAGCAGAAATGATGAATTTTTCTTCAGTAATGCCCGACTTCATCAGTTCTGCCATTATGCTGGCAACATCACCTGCATCCACAAAACCACTTATTCCTTCCGTATACCAGGGGAATTCCTCGTATGCGCTCTTGAAAGTGGCAGCAGAACTGTAGTCCCAGTTACCCACGCCAAGGATTATCGTTGGATTAACGATGACTGCGTTCAATCCTTCACTGATGCCCCTCCATACTTCAAGCTCTGCGTAATATTTGCTCTTGCCATATGCCGAAAGGTTATTCTCTTCAGACCATTTCGCGTCCTCTGTGACCGTGACGCCGGCCCTCTTACGGCCGAGAGCTGAAACTGAACTTACATGTAGCAGCTTTTTCACACCTCCGGCGATGCAGGCATTTACTACATTAGCCGTGCCCGTTACATTTACCCGCATCAGGTCATGCTTACGTGACGGGTTAAACGAAACCAGACCAGCACAATGATACACTTCATCTACTTCACTGCAAATACGCTGAAGCAATACAGTGTCAAAAATGTCACCCTTGATCCACTCAATGGCCTTAATCTCATCAGGGTTCAATAATACTGGATAATGATTCCGGTACAAAGCCTTAACTGCTTCGCCACGTTTGAGCAATTCCCTGAGCACATAACCGCCCAATAGTCCTGTGCCCCCTGTTACAAATACCATATTGTTCTTTAATAAGTGTAGTATCCCTTACCCGTTTTTCTGCCAAGCTCACCTCGCTCAAATTTTTGCTCCTGTATAGCAGACGGTTTAAACCTGACAGGTTTGCCACAGGCTTCGTAAAGTGATATAGTAACCGCAAGGTTGACGTCGTTGCCAATAAGGTCCATCAATTTGAATGGCCCCATCTTGAACCCTGAGCCTTCAAGTATGCGATCTACCTGTGCGATTTCTGCTCCTTCTGCTAAAAGCTGCAGGGATTCAAGGTAATAATGGCGCGCAACCCTGTTTACAATAAATCCCGGTGAATCTTTACAGATCACAGGCGACTTTCCCATATTCATCGATAACTCAGTGAGTTGTTCTATAACCCAGGCTGCCGTTTTTTCTCCCTTCACTAACTCCACAAGTTTCATGATCTGTGCAGGATTAAAGAAATGCATTCCGCAAACCCTTTCCGGAAAAGGCAAATGTTCAGCTAATGAATTGATCGATAGCGATGAAGTATTGGAAGCAAATATGGTGTCGCTGCCGTTCAATTCAGCGAGGCTACTGAATAATTCAATCTTCGGCACCAGTTTTTCCACGATAGCTTCTATGATGATGTTTCCGTGGCACCGACTCAGTTCGGTGGTGAAAATTAACCGGGCTAGGGCAAGTGCCATGTTACCTTCGGAGATCTTATCTTTTTCCCTTAATGCGGCGAAGTTTTTTTCTATGGATTGCTTTGCCTTGTTGAGTGCATTTTCATCCAGGTCAAAAAGAATAGTAGGGTAACCGGAACGTGCAGCAGTTTCGGCAATGCCGCTACCCATTGTTCCTGCTCCGCATACTATAATGGTCATGTAGCAGCAGTAAATTGTTGTAAAAAACGCACGTCATTTTCACTGAATAACCGGATATCATTAATCCCGTATTTAAGCAGTGCGGGACGCTCTACACCCATTCCGAAAGCAAAGCCGGTATATTTCGAACTGTCTATTCCGCAATGGTCCAACACACTAGGATGTACCATGCCGCAACCGAGTATTTCAAGCCACCCCGTTCTCTTGCAAACCGAACATCCTTTGCCATTGCATAGTAAGCAGGAAATATCCATTTCAGCACTGGGTTCTGTGAAGGGGAAATAACTTGGCCTGAACCTTATTTTGACATCCTGCCCAAACATTTCCTGTACAAAAAAGTACAATGTCTGTTTCAGGTCAGCAAATGATACATTCTCATCTATATAAAGACCTTCTACCTGGTGAAAAAAACAGTGAGACCTCGAACTTATGGTTTCATTGCGGTAAACCCTGCCCGGACAAATGATCCTGATGGGCAGTTTCTGCTTTTCCATCTCCCTGATCTGTACGTTGCTCGTATGTGTACGCAACAGCCAATCGGGATTCTGGGAAAGGTAAAAAGTATCCTGCATATCTCGGGCTGGATGGTTTTCCGCAATATTCAGGGCAGTGAAATTATGCCAGTCGTCCTCAATCTCCGGTCCTTCGGCAACAGCGAAACCGAGCCGTTGGAAAATGGATACAATTCGGTTACGCATCAGGGTTACCGGATGGCGGCTGCCCGCAGGGAAGGGGTCACCTGGCATACTAAGGTCTTTTTCTACGTGACCTGGAAGCTCACCGTTGCTAATGGTAGTTTTCAACGCCTCAAATTTTTCCTCTGCCAACTGCTTAAAGGCGTTCATGATCTGCCCGAATTCTTTTTTTTGTTCAATGGGAACATTCCTCATTTCACCCATTAGTGTTTTTACTAAACCTTTGGTCCCAAGGAATCTTGTCCGGTAATTTTCCAGTTCTTCTGGACTCCCTGTAGTAGACTCTGTGATCTCTTTTTTCAGCGTTTCTATCTGTTGTAATATATGGTCCATAACTGTCGGAAAGTAAATTTTAGCGATGGGTCAAAAGTAAAACTAAATGGGCGTTTGAAACTTAATAATATGGACGGAATCATCCCCTTCCGGAATTTGCATGTGCCATTTCCGGAATTCAGTGTTGCCAGAATACCACATTAATTTACCTAGATTTGCCAAAATGCATTTCCATGGATGATCTCTTCAATATCACTGATTTCCTGGAGCCGGTAAACCCCATCGAACTATCCCACGACCTGGGTTATAAGGAAGGGCAGATCGGCAAATTTATCAGGGTTTATGAAGAGGAGTTTCCAGACCTTGATGAAGTAGATATAGTGTTGGTGGGATGTGGTGAGGAGCGTGGTAGCACTGCAGGCAGGTTTGACACCAATGGGCCTAATGCAATACGACAGCAGATCTATAGCCTGTACTACTGGCATAAGGAAGTTAAATTGGCTGATATTGGCAACGTACGCAGCGGGGCTACCATGGCCGATACATATGCGGCGCTAAAAACAGTCCTGAGCGAACTGATAGGACTTGGAAAGACCGTTGTAATACTCGGCGGTTCCCATGATCTTACACTGGCACAGTATGAATCATACAGGAGCAGAAACACGATCATCGAAGCTACTTGTATTGATGCAATGATAGACCTGACTATCGAGAGCCCCCTTCGCAATGATAACTTCCTTATGGAAATGCTTACAGGCGAACCTAATATGATCAGGCACTATAATCACCTGGCCTTTCAAAGTTACCTGGTCCATCCGCATATGCTCGAAACCATGGATAAGTTGCGGTTCGACTGTTACCGACTTGGTCACGTGAAGGAATATATGGAACAAATGGAACCTGTGTTCAGAAATTCTCAACTGGTAAGTATTGACATTTCCGCACTTCAATACGCTTCTGCGATGTCGAATTACGTTTCTCCCAATGGTCTCAATGGAGAGGAAATGTGTACGCTTACAAGATTCGCAGGAATGAGCCATGCATTGAATACGCTGGGTATCTACGGATACCGCGTGGAAAGCGATATCCAGCAACTTACGGCTAAGCAGATTGCACAAATGGTATGGTATTTTATTGACGGTCGGAATAAAGGCAAACAGGAATCAGCGCTAAACGAAAGAGATTCATTTTTTGAATTTCACACCAGTTTCTCTGAGGTGGATACGGTTTTTCTGCAAAGTAAAAAAACAGGCCGTTGGTGGATGCAGTTGCCAAACAAAAGTTATATCGCCTGTTCTTATCATGACTACATGCAGGCCAGCAGTAATGAAATTCCCGAGCGCTGGCTAAGGGCGCAGGAGAGAAACTAGAATTTTTTAATTGATTTCACAGCCTGGTTTTCTTCTAGCACCAAGTTTATCGGGCATGATAACATGGGTTGCGCCTGCTACTTTGAGCTTTGATACAGAGCTGTCTTTCGAAGCCCGGCTGATAATGTTTATGGACGGGCTATATTGCTTGGCGGTAAGCACTACAAAAAGGTTATCCGAATCACTTGGAAGCGTAATGACCAGTGCCTTTGCTTTTTGTAAACCCGCTTCCAGCAATGTAATGTCATCCGTTGCATTCCCTTGCATAAAATGCATCAGCTCAAATTTTTTGTCATTTTCCGTGATATTTTCTTCCACCACTACAAAAGGTATCTTATGGGTGCTCAGGACGTGTGCAGCTTCGCGTCCATTGCGGCCATAGCCACATATAATCACATGATCCTTTAACTGCTTAATGGCATTTTGCATTTTGTATAGTTTGTATTGTTCAACAAAATCACCATCCACAAAAAAACGGGTGATCTTAGTGATGAATAAGGTGAGTATGCCAAGGTTGAGGATCACCAGGATGATGGTAAAAATGCGGCCGTTGTCAGACAATGGCTTTACTTCATTATACCCGATTGAAGCAACAGTAATGACCGTCATGTAAAGTGCTTCAAGAAAGGTATATTGTTCGATGAACATATATCCTGCAACACCGATCATGGTCAGTACTGCAAGCATGATAATAGGCAGTAGTAATTGTTGCAGAATCTGAAGACGATACCAACAATTCATAACATAAAATTACTCCCCAAAATCGGGCTGGCAATCGTATTCAGGGGAAAAGAATAATTTTGATTAAATGAAACAAGTAAATAAACAGGGTAACGAATTTTTTTTCATGTCAGCAATGATTCTTGTCATATTTCTAACCTCGTGTTCACCGGGTAGGGAGATTTCCGCATCTGCTAAAAAAAATATTCTGCTGGATTCTGCTTTCAGCGCAGCACATACTGGCATCGCTGTATATGATCCGTTGAAGGGCGATTATCTTTTCCGCTACCAGGACAGGAAATATTTTGTTCCCGCCAGTAATACAAAGATCATTACGTGCTATTCCGCCATGAAATTCCTTGGGGAAAAATTAACCGGTATTTATTATACTGAGAATGATACTGCAATCTTTCTTGTGCCATCAGGCGATCCCAGTTTTCTTCACCAGGACTTTCCTGAACAACCTGTTGCAGATTTTATTAAGAAAACCACAAAGAAAATATATATGGCGCCTTTGGGCTGGAATGAACAGCCCTGGGGATCAGGCTGGAGCTGGAATGATTACGGTGAAGGATATATGCCCGAAAGAAGTCCTTTCCCGATCTATGGAAATATCATCCGATGGTACCAGGTGAAATCAACAAAAGATATTCCACAGACTGCAAGTGATACCGTAGATACTTTCATTTATTCCGATCCGGAATTAAAAGGCGAAGTGAGTTTTGGAAAGCCGGCCGAAAATAAAAGTTTTTATGTAGAAAGAAAGTGGGACCAGAATAGCTTCGTGATACACGAAGGAAATCAGCGTAAAGCAGAAGACATCGTACCCTTCATTACAAACGGTATTAACACGGCCCTGGAACTGGTAAGGGACAGCCTTCATAAAGAAATTCTTCCGTTGGAGGGAAAATTTCCGTTGGCATGGCGAAAGGATTTAACGCCATTGTATAGCCGAAGTGTAGATTCTATGCTTGTTCCCATGATGCATAGAAGTGACAATTTTTTCGCCGAGCAGGCGCTATTAATGACGGGCCAGGCGCTTACAGGTGAAATGAATACTGAGCATACGATCAACCGGTTGCTTGAAACGGAATTATCCGGGTTTCCGGATAAACCAAGGTGGGCCGATGGCAGCGGACTCAGCCGGTACAACCTGTTTACACCGGATGATTTTATCTGGATCTTAAATAAAATGAAAAATGAATTTAGCTGGGAGCGAATAACTGCTATTTTCCCAACGGGTGGTAATGGAACACTGGGAACCGCTTATCAGCAGGATAGCACTCGGATTTATGCTAAAACCGGAACATTATCGGGAGTAGCTGCAATAAGTGGATTTTTAATAACCAACCAGAATAAGGTCCTGGTATTTTCCATTATGATCAACAATCACCGGCAACCCTCAGCACGGTTAAGAAGAAGTATTGCTGCCTTCCTGCATGATATTATCATAAAGTATTGATTATGCTGACCTGCTACGTTAATTCTTCGTTGCTGATCACTGCTTGAACATGTTCATCAGGTATTCCTTTCTGAATTCGATATACGTAGGAGCGCCCTCTGCAGTTGTGTTAGGATAGATACAATTAAAAAGTCCCTCAACCAGTGTGTCCATTTCTTTTTCTGTCAATGGCTTTCCTACAGGAATGGATTGCTGTTTTACGAGTGCCCGTACAAGCTTTTCCCGTTTCGAGAATTTTAGTTCGGTACTGAAATGCTTGAATTGTTCCAGCAATTTTTCAATGGCGTGCTTTTCATTTCCCGTATCAATATCAGCAGGAGTACCCTGGATCAGGTAACTATTGGTTCCAAAAGGTTCCAGCATAAAACCCAAGTGTGCCAAGTCTGGAATAAGGTCTTCCAATAATACCGAATCGGCAGGCGTTAGCTCCAAAACTGCAGGGAAAAGATTTTTTTGTGCAGCCATAGGACTACCCTGTGCTGCGGCAGAAAGCTTTTCATATATAATCCTTTCATGCGCAAGTTGCTGGTTGATCACCATGAATCCACGGTTGGTAGCAGCCAGTATAAAAGCGTTGTGGATCTGTTGTAAACGGTTGTCCGGAAGTATCTCCAATGGCTGCTTTAATTCCGGAATGGTGAATTGTTGTTCCGTCCCGGACAGGATATCGCCTACTGACTGTGCGTCCGCAGTTCTGTTCCGTGTATACAATTCTTTCCAGTCGGGCAAACCACTATTTCTGTCAATTGCGTGTGCCTGGTGTTTCTGGGAAAATGTTTTGAACAAAGATGATGAAGCAGCAGACTGTTGTTTTTCTTCGGTGAAGGGTTTGCTGATTGCGTCCAGTTGCTGAAACTGGGCATCCAGTTCAAAGTCGAGCGTAGGTGTTATGCTGTATTGCGCCAGTGCATGTTTAACAGCTGCCTGAACAAAAGCATACACGATTTTTTCGTCTTCGAATTTGATCTCCTGTTTAGTGGGGTGGACGTTAATATCAAGTTGAGCCGGATCGAGGTCAATGAATAATACGTAAAGTGGATAAGCGTCAGCAGGTATCAGGTCCTGGTAAGCATTCATTACCGCGTGGTTGAGGTAAGCGCTTCTTATATAACGATTGTTAACAAAAAAATACTGGTCGCCCCTGGTCTTTTTTGCCGCATCAGGCTTTCCTGCAAACCCGGTAATATTCAGGTAATCTGTATGTTCCTGAACACTCACCAGTTTCGCGTTATACTGGTTGCCCAAAAGCTGTACGATCCTTTGTTTGAGGGAACCTTTTTCAAGATGAAATACCTGTTGGCCGTTACTGGTGAACGAAAAAAATATGTCGGGGAAGGACAATGCTACATGGATAAACTCATCCACAATATGCCTTGTTTCAGCCGCATTACTTTTTAAAAAATTTCTGCGCGCCGGCACATTAAAAAAGAGGTTTTTCATGGAAATGCTGGTGCCTGCATTACAGGAACAATGTTCCTGGACTTTAACCATGCTATTGTCGATCTCTATATACGTACCCAGTTCATTGTCTTTTTGCCTGGTTTTCAATTCAACCTGTGCAACGGCGGCAATGGATGCAAGCGCTTCACCGCGAAATCCCATGGTGCGAATCTGAAACAGGTCATCTATTTTCCTGATCTTCGATGTGGCATGCCTTTCAAAACTCATCCTCGCATCTGTTTCGCTCATGCCTTTGCCATTGTCGATAACCTGCACAAGTGATTTTCCCGCGTCAAGTATGATCAGCCTCACTTCCGTTGCACCTGCATCCACCGCGTTTTCAAGCAACTCCTTCACGGCGCTTGCGGGCCGCTGGATTACTTCACCAGCCGCTATCTGGTTGGCGATATTATCAGGTAACAAATGAATGATGTCAGTCAAAACGCTTAATTTTAAAAGCCCTAAAATTAGCGATTAATTTCAAGCATGATGCACAAGATCCTTACCGTCGTTTCCTCCATTTTCTTGTTTTTTTCCACCGAAGCGCAGCGTTCTACCCAACTTTCCAGGAAGGAGTGGTCCGATAGTGTTTTCAAGACGTTGAGCGAAAATGAAAGAATTGCACAATTAATCACGGTAAGATTATCTGCGATAGATAGTAGAACAGGAAAAGTTACTTATTACGGTGATGAAGTGGCACTTGCAGTAAGGCAATATAACGTTGGCGGCATCTGCTTATTTCAGGGTGGTCCGGTAAGGCAGAGCATGATGGTCAATCACCTTCAAAGTATTGCTAAAACACCTATCATCATTTCCATCGATGCAGAAACGGGTCTGGGTATGAGGGTCGACAGCGTAAAACCGCTTCCCCGCCAAATGATGCTCGGTGCTGTACATGATCCGCAGGTCATCTTTGAGTATGGACAATGGGTTGGGAAGCAATGTAAGCGGATGGGAATTCACATCAATTATGCTCCTGATGTGGATGTCAATAATAATCCATCCAACCCTGTGATTAATGACAGGTCCTTCGGTGAAAATAAGGTCAATGTAGCAGACTATGGTGTACTGTACATGAAAGGGATGCAATCGGAAGGAATCATGACCTGCGCAAAACATTTTCCCGGTCATGGAGATGTCGCTGTTGACTCCCACCTGGATCTTCCATTGATCAATAAAACCAGGGAGCAATTGGATTCCCTTGAACTATACCCGTTTCGAAAGATGATAGCAGCAGGTGTTGATGCTGTTATGGTTGGGCATCTTGCTGTTCCTGCCATCGACAATACGGCAAATCGCCCGTCCTCCCTTTCCTATAATCATATTACCAAGCTGCTAAAGGAAGAACTCGGTTTTAAAGGGTTGGTATTTACCGATGCGCTTGAAATGAAGGGTGTCACCAAGTATTTTCCCGGCGGGGAAATATCTAGAGAGGCCCTTATTGCAGGAAACGACATACTCTGTCTTCCACAGGATATCAGCGGAACGATTGATAAGACCAAACGGGCAATTAAAAAACGAAAGCTTACCTGGGAGGGCATTAACCAGCGTGTTATGAAAGTGCTCGAAGCCAAATACCAGTTTGGCGCAGCGCGATGGAGCCCTGTTGATACCGCGAATATTGCGGCTGACCTTAACCGTGAGTCCCCGGAGATCCGCAGAAAGGTGGCCGAACAGGCCATTACGCTGGTGAAATACGAAGATAAAGCAGCTTTTCCGTTAGTTGGAGGACAGCGCAACAGGGTTGCTTACGTTGCATTGGGTATTAACAAAGACAATGTATTTGCCAAAAGAATGAGAGCTGATTACAATGCAGATGTTTTTTATTTTGATTATACGCAGGACTCCTTACGGATCAATTCCCTGCTCTATCTGCTGGAATCACGCTATGATGCTATTGTTATTGGTGTGCACCAGATGCGGCGATATCCTGCAGGTAATTTCGGGCTAAGCGATGCTGCAGTTAAACTGGTGAACGGTATCAGCAAAAAACTGCACAGTACGTTGTTTGTTTTTGGTAATCCTTATGTGATCAAAAATTTTTGTGGGCAGGACAATATCATAGCCTGCTATGAAGATGAAAGCATAATCCAGGAGACAGCTGCTGATATGCTAAACGGGCATCTCGTAACCAAAGGGAAACTTCCCGTAACTATTTGCCCGGAACTCGTTGCGGGTACCGGCATACAGAGTGGCGTGCTGCCGGTCTCAGACCATATTATTGGTATGCACCTGGCTTCATTAAATGTAATTGATTCGATCGCAAATGATGCCATAACGCAACATGCTACGCCAGGCTGTGTGGTTCTTGTGGCAAAAGATGGAAAGATCGCGTATTATAAATCTTTTGGGTATTATACATATGACAGCACAGAAAAAGTAACCAACGAAAGTGTTTATGACCTGGCTTCGGTTACGAAAATTTGTGCAACAACGTTAAGCGTAATGAAATTGTACGATCAGGGAAAACTCAACCTTGATAAAACGCTGGGCGATTATATACCATGGGTAAAGGGTTCTGATAAGCAGAACCTGGTGATAAGGGATATATTATTACACCAGGCCAGGCTTAAATCATTTATACCGTTCTATCGGGAATCAATCGATACGCTCAGCGGTATACCTTTTAATGGTTGGTTTTCAAAGACAAATTCAGCACAATATGCTTTCCGTGTTGCCGACAGTATGTACATGCGCAATAATTTCAGGGACACCATGTACAGCCGCATAATTAGCAGTGCACTTGAAAAACCCGGACAATACATATACAGTGATAACGATTTTATTTTCCTTGGCCTTATTGTGGAAGCCATCAGTGGAATGAAGCTGGATGATTATGTACGTAAACAATTTTACGATCCATTATCACTTACCTCGACAGGTTTCCACCCGCGCGACAAATTACCTCTGGGCAGGCTGGTACCTACCGAGCAGGAAAAAATATTCAGGAGACAACTGATCAGGGGTGATGTTCATGATCCCGGTGCAGCGATGTTTGGTGGCGTGGCCGGCCATGCCGGACTATTCAGCGATGCCTATGATGTAGCAGTGATTATGCAGATGTTATTAAACAAGGGAGTCATTAATGGAAGGAGGTTTTTTTCAGATACGACGATTATGCGCTTCACGGCATATGGCTCAATGTTAAGCAGGCGGGCACTGGGTTTCGACAAACCAGAAAAGGACAACGACACCCGCAAAGAACCTTATCCCACGCTGAGTGCTTCTCCGCTTACTTTTGGGCACACCGGCTTCACAGGAATAGGCGTGTGGGCAGACCCGAAATACAACCTGATTTACGTCTTTCTGTCTAACCGGGTTAACCCGGATGGCAGCAACAAACTATTAAAGATGAATGTTCGTAGCAACATTCATGAAGCGATATATAAAGCACTGGAGTAAATGTGAAAATTGGGAAATGTGCAAAATGTGAAAATAAATACATCGTTACCTCCACTTTTATTTCCTTTCCAATGGTCACAATTTCTACTTGCTCATACGGATAAGTTCTGCAGTGATTTCTTTTCTTCTGGTCCAGGGAATAAAATGATTTCCGCCAGGCAAAATGAGTTTTTCAATTTTAGAAGCGTGGGTCAATTTTTCAACAGCATAGTCCACATTGCCGACCGGCACCCAGCTGTCTTTTTCTCCGTGTACAAAATAAACCGCACAGGTTATCTTTTCGAATGCCTGGGTTAGGTTAACAACATCTTTTTTGAAGTACAATAATTCAGTATTGCTGGTTTTAAACGATCCCGGAAAAAGATAATGGAAAGGAAATTTCTGCATCAGGTAGCGCCATTTTTCTTTGGGTTCAAATGCAGCAGCTACGGAACCTGAAATCAGCATTATGCCCGTAAAATAGTCTGGCCTGTTGGCAGCCATCTCTATTAGCAAGGGCGCTCCCAGGGAGTGGCCTGCAAGGTACACGGGTCTATTATTTTTGATCTTGTCAAATATCGGCATTAAGTATGCGGCCTGTTGCTGCAGGTTTAGCGCCTGGCCAAAATCACTATATCCAAAGCCCGGCCTGTCGACCCCAACCATCCTGTAATGCTTTAAGAGTTCCGGATCTTTCATATAGTCAATGAACGCGGTCCAGGAACTGGGTGAGCCATGAAAAAATGCAAGGGTCGGTAATGATTTGTCACCTACCATTACATAGTGAATCTTTCTTCCTTGTATAATTTGCGTAACAGTGTCCAGTACAAGCCCATTTTTGGCAAAAGCTTTTCTTGCGGAATTGTCATTGATGCGGAAGGAAAACAAATAAGGCGCAAGTAAAATCCATGCAACAAGAATAGTAACGAATATAACTACGATCATTCCCGGAAGATTCCTTTTTGGTTTCTGCACTTTCTGAAGGTGAAATTTTACTGTAAAAAAACCGCTCACTGGGAGCGGTCTTTAGAAATTTTCAGATATTAGATATCTTTCTTTTTTGTTGTTATAATAACCCGATTAGGCGCTTTTGGATCTTTGGGATCCTGAGGCGGACGTTGCTCTTTTGGCTCTTGTTGTGAATGCTGTTCCCTGGAATCCTGCTGTGGGCGCTGGTCCCTTTGATCGCGTTGAGGCCGTTGACCTTTCTGGTCTCGCTGAGGCCGTTGGTCTTTCTGGTCGCGCTGAGGCCGTTGATCTTTTTGGTCTCGTTGTGGTCGTTGATCTTTCTGTTCTCTTTGCTGTGGCTGGTTATCGCGTTGGTCTTTGTTCCTCGGATTATTATTGCTGCGATCTCTTGGTTCCCGCTGGTCCCTTTCTTTTTGTTTCCGTTTCTGGCTGTTTCTTTCCAGGGTACGAAGACTGATCTGTCCAACCACATCAACAAAATGTGGTTCGATTTCTTTTTTGCCGGAAGCATTGACGTCTGTAGTTTCCAGTTCATCTACCCGCACGCCGTTCATATTCATTGCCTTAATTCTTTTTACAGCATCAATGGCAACAGGATACTGACGGTTGCTGTCGGGCAACACATACCACATCAGGTTTTTAAAAATGTCTTTTTTCACCAGTACAGCATTGCCTTTCTGTGTTTCAAGGATGTCTGCATTGTCCGGAAATTGTTGTAAAGCATCGAGGTAAGTATCCAGTTCATAATTCAGGCAGCACTTCAGGCGTCCACACTGACCGCTGAGTTTGGTTTGGTTTATACTCAGGTTTTGGTATCTCGCAATGGTTGTGGTAACGCTTTTGAAATCGGATAGCCAGGTACTGCAACACAGTTCTCGTCCGCAACTGCCTATTCCGCCCACTTTGCCGGATTCCTGCCTTGCGCCGATCTGTTTCATTTCCACTTTCACCTTAAATTCTGAGGCGAAGATCTTAATCAGTTCACGGAAGTCTACACGGTCATCTGCCGTATAAAAAAAAGTGGCCTTACGACCATCCGCCTGTATTTCAACTTCGCAGAGTTTCATCTGGACGTTCAACTGGCGGGTTATAGCCCGGGCCCTGATAAGTGCCTGTGGTTCCCGTGATTTGTTTTCTTTCCATTTCTGGATATCCATATCACCGGCCCTTCTGAGAACTTTTTTAATTTCGGCTGAACCTTCATCGACCTTCTTCTTTTTCATTTGCAGCCTGACCATTTCACCGGTGCAGCTAACTTCGCCCACATCAAATCCACTCACACCTTCTACCGTAACAAGTTCCTGTTTAATAAACGTCTGAAGGGTGGTATTTCTGAAAAATTCTTTTCTGCTGCCCTGGTTAAATGAAATTTCTATGATTTTGCAGGATCCTTCAGGATCGTGAAAGGGTAAATTGGCAAGCCAGTCGTGTACATTGAGCCTGTTGCATCCACCGGTGCTGCACCCACCATTGCTTTTACAGCCGGAGGGTGTTCCGTTACTATTTGTTCCACATGAGCTACAGCTCATAATAATTGTATGATTTTTATATAATAAAAAACCCGGTTAGCCTGAACATACAGTCTGACAGGGTCAAGTAGTTCAAAAATACGCTTTTTGGCCATATTCTAAGCCATTGCATAAGCACAGGTTCAGGTATAGCAGTTAATTGTATGGGCCTCTGGAAGAAAAGAAATCTTTTGATGTCAGGCAATAACAGTAACAGCATTGTCCTTAATGATATGGTAGATTTTAATTGTCAGGGCCTGAAAAAGCATTTTTGCGTTTGCATTACGCTCAATGTAATAAACGGCCTTGTCCAATTCTTCAACAATGGCCTGCTGCTGCGCAAGGGTTGCTGTTTTGTTGAAACGAACCGCAAAATCTATTTCATTTTCAGGTCCGGTGAGGTGTTCCTTTCCTAATACCCTTAAACGAATACCCTGCTCGAGTAAATGGTTGAAATAGCGTAGTAACTGTTTTTGTTTTTCCCGACCGATCAGACTTATCTCATTTACCCATTTCACCTGCTCAGCGGGGCCAGTTCGAATGGCCGCGTTGAGCCAGTCACGTATGGTCCCCTGCCAGTCAGATTCAGCATGCTGCAACAATTGCAGGGCGTCACGGTAATTTCCTTCGGCCAGTGATGCTGCTTTGTGTGCAGCGTCAATATTTGCCGACGCCCTGTTCGTCAATGCATCCGTAATGTCGGCAGTTGTTAATGCGGGTATCCTTACCTGTTGGGTGCGGGAAATGATGGTCGTTAATAATTTGCTTTCTTCCTGAGCTACCAGTATGAACAGCGTGTTTGAAGGAGGTTCTTCAATCAGCTTTAATAACTTGTTTCCTTCATTGCCCAGGTATTCGGGCATCCACATCACAAGTATCTTATATATACTTTCGAAACTCTTCAGGTTAAGTTTCCGGATAATGTCGTTACATTCTGTAGCAGTAATATTTCCCTGTTTATTTTCCGCCCCAATGAATTGCAACCAGTCAAAAGCATTTCCATAAGGATACAATTTTACAAACTCCCTCCATTCTGCTATGTAGTCAGTACTGATGGGTTTTTCACCTGATTTTCGGGGCACTACCGGGTACGCATAGTGGATGTCGGGATGCACCATGGCGCTGGCTTTCAAGCATGATGGACAAACACCACAGGCATCGTTGGGCACTTCATTTGTTGATTCGCCCACGTCCCCGAAAAGGGAACTGCCTTTTTCCCTGCGTGAAACTTTTTCGCAAACAATATATTGTGACAGTGCGAGTGCAAGGGGTAATCCGCCAGAGCCCTCTTTCGAAAGGAACAGCAATGCGTGGCTTAACCTGTTGTCTTTAACCAGGCTAACCAGGCTCTTTATTACATTTGCCTGGCCAATTACTTCTTCGAACTTCAAATCAATTCAGGTATTTGGTAATTTCTTCACTCATAGGAGTAACTGCACTGGGAAATACAGCAACCAGCTTACCGTTTTTGTCGATCAGGAATTTGGTGAAGTTCCACTTGATCTCTGCATCAGTTACGCCATTTTCCTGTTTGTTGGTGAGCCACTTGAACAATGGATGGATATCCTCTCCCTTAACAGAAATTTTTTCTGCCATCGGAAAAGTTACGCCGTAATTCTTGCTGCAGAATTCTTTTATATCTGCATTTGAACCAGGTTCCTGTTGTCCGAAATTATTGGCAGGAAAACCGATGATAACGAGGTTGCCTTTATACTTTTCGTAAAGTTTTTCCAGGTCGGCATACTGTTTTGTATAACCACATTGTGATGCCGTATTAACGATAAGAATATTCTTCCCTTTATATTTTGAAAAGTCAATGGTATTACCATCCAGTGAAGGCACTTTAAAATCATAAATGGTGGTAGATGCAATCATCCATAAAGCGAGCATGGCAGTAATAACTTTAATCATATACAATTTTTTTTAACAACAAGTAGAAAGCCCAAAGGTTTAGCGGAAGATGAAGTTACGACTTTCATCGTTTCTCATAGCTTCCAATATCAGGCTTGGAGTCCCTTGGGCGGCCGTCGAGGTCGGTAAGCACACCCAGATTTTTACCCGCATCTATGGCCGGGGATGCGAATTTTCCCAGGTGAAAATCATAATACTGTGAAGATTCATTAATACTATCGAACAACGGTGGCGTATTAAGAAGGTTACCTGAAAGTGTTGTATTTTCCGGTGGAGTTAGGGCCTTATAGAGGTTATTTTGCATCAGGATAGAAAACAGGTTGTTGCCTCTTTTACTCACCAGAACCTCGTTCTCAACATTACCGTTTTCGCCCCAGAAGATATTATTGCTGAGTACTGCCTGCAGGTCATAGGTGTTCAGGAGGGTGGTGCTATCCCAGTTGCTGATATAAATGACAGGTTTTTTATGCTGGATATACAGGCTGTTGTAACTGGCTACGGTACAATGGGTAAAATTATAGTTGCCGCCATTGGTGAGCAGGATATTGATGCCGCAATTGCTGATCAGGCAGTTTACAGCAGAAATGCTGGAGTTTATGGCAAATATGCCAGCATCATATATATTGTTAAGTGTACATTCCCTGAGGTCTACTTTGGGGAACAGTCCCGAAGGCTGATCAGCGACTATACCCTGATAAGCATTCTTAATAATAGCATAGCTTAGCAGGTTTTGCTGGCTTGTCCGGCGAAAATAGATTCCGGGCCAGCTTGCCGGAAGATCCCGGTAATTCTCATCAAGCCTGTCGCCCTGAAACGTAATACTGTCTTTTTTGGTACCGTTGGCAAGCAGGGTACCATCTACAATAAAAGGGGCGTCGGCGTGTAAATAGATCCTTGAGCCCGGATTTATGGTGAGCGTTACCCCTGTATCTACCTGCAATCCTCCCAAAATTACCCAGGGAAGGCCGTTATCCCAGGTCGTGTTGGTGGTGATGGCGGCTGAACGGAGGTACCTTGCGTTCTGACCATAAGCCTGCAACTGGACTTGTTTTTGGTTGCCATTTACGGTAATCTGAATACTGTCGCTTTGCAAAAATGGTGCAGCATCTGCAGTAGGATTAATGTTAGCCGTTACAAAAATATATACGCTGTCATCGGCATCAACGAGTGTGTTAGTAACCTTAGGTCCGGGAGTGCCATCAACATTAATTTTAAATGCCGATTGTAATCCGCCTTTCAATTCAATAGAAGAGATGTTAATCTTTTTATTGTTGGGATTAAAGAGTTTCAATGAACCTGTAATGGAACCCGCGGAAACAAAAACAGTATCAAATTTCAATGTATCGGCAGATAACCTAATGCTAACATCGGGTGACGTATTGAACTCATCCTTTCGACAAGAGGCTATCAGGCAAAGGCAATAAATCGCTGCAGGAAAAAATATGTATTTCATCGGAACAATAAAATTAAGGCATTGAGTCATTGTAATGCGTATGCAAGTGTGGCAATATATAGATTGGTCCCCTCAATAGTGTTGATCACGGTACCGCAGGCATCTAAGGTGGCACCGGTGGTGATCACGTCATCAACCAGCAAAATATTTTTTCCTTCGGGCCAAAATTCTTTTTTCAATTTGAAAAGCCCATCTACATTCTCCCATCTTGCCGACCTTGATTTATGCGTCTGGGATAATGACGCGTGAGTCCTGACCAGTGCTTTTTCATGCACATCGGCGTTGATGATTTCTGCAATACCGTTAGCAAGCAGCGTTGCCTGGTTGTAGCCTCTTTGTTTTTCCCTGGTACGGTAGAGGGGTAACGGAATGACTAAATCGATATTGCTGAATCTTCCGGAAATGGACAGCTCTTTGCCGATCATTGTACCCAGATGATGCGCTAGTTTTTGTTGCCCTTTATATTTCACCTGGTGAACAAGTTGCTGAACAATTGACTCTGGTGTAAAGTATAGCAGGCTCATTGCTGCAGCAACATTGATCCTTCCCCAAAACGTTTTTTCGATGGGATTATGAGGATGCCAGGCAAAATTTGTGAAGGGAAGTTTTGCCATGCAATGAAAGCATATCATCTGGTAGGGTTCGATGAGGTCAGTGCCACAACCCCTGCAAACGTGGGGATAGAAAAGATGGCTGAAAGAAGATGCGGTCTTTTTAAGTAATGAGATCATTACCGGAATTTTTTTCAATAAGAAACAACTTACTGAAATAATAATGTGTACACTTCATCGACCCTTCCCGCGGGAATAATTTCTATGTCGAAGCGATGGTTACTGAGCGACTTTTGACTGTATTTGCTGATTACAATTTTCTCGAATCCCAGTTTCTCAGCTTCTGCTATACGTTGCTCAATCCTGTTCACAGCGCGGATTTCACCGCTAAGGCCTACTTCGCCGCAAAACACTACAGTCTGCGGAATGGGTATGTCTTCAAATGAACTCAGCAGAGCACAAACCATGGCAAGATCCAGCGCAGGATCTTCTATTTTTAAACCACCGGCGATATTAATAAATACGTCACGTGTTCCAAAATGAAAGCCTCCGCGTTTTTCGAGAACAGCCAGCAATAACTGTAATCTTCTTGCGTCGAATCCGCTTACTGTTCGTTGTGGTGTTCCATAAACAGATGGTGTAACCAGTGCCTGCACTTCTACCAATAAAGGACGAAGTCCTTCAATTGCTGAAGCGATAGAAACACCGCTGAGTTGATCTTCTTTTTGCGTGATGAGAATGTCGGAAGGATTAAGTACCGGTGTCATTCCGGTAGATGTCATTTCATAGATTCCTAATTCGGAAGTTGATCCGAACCTGTTTTTGGTAGTACGCAATATCCGGTATGCATAGTGCTGGTCACCTTCAAATTGCAGAACGGTATCTACCATGTGTTCTAATAATTTCGGACCAGCTATTGTTCCGTCCTTAGTGATATGCCCAATAATAAATACAGGTGTCTGTGTTTCTTTGGCAAATCGCTGGCATTCTGATGCGCACTCCCTTATTTGTGAAATGCTGCCAGGTGAAGATTCAATGTAAGGGGATTGTAATGTTTGGATGGAATCAATTATGACCAACTGTGGTTTTATCTTTTTAATCTCCTGGAATATTACCTGTGTTGATGTTTCAGTCAGCAGATAAAAATTGGGATGATGGATTCCCAATCGGTTGGCACGCATTTTTATTTGCTGTTCACTTTCTTCTCCGCTGACATAAAGGGTGACCAGGTTTTTGAGCTGAAGTGCGTTTTGTAGAAATAAAGTTGATTTGCCGATACCTGGTTCTCCCGCAACCAACACAATCGATCCCGGAACAATTCCTCCGCCAAGAACCCGATTCAGTTCCGGATCGGGTGTAACAATTCTTTGTTCTTCACTGCTGTCAATATCATCGAGTGAAACAGACTTTATTCCTGAGCGGGATTCTTCTTTCCAGCTTTTTTTTGATTGCTTGTCGTCTTTCTGGATGATCTCTTCAATAAAACTATTCCATTGCTGACATGCCGGACATTTTCCTAACCACTTTGCAGATTCATATCCGCATTGACTGCAAAAAAATGCAGATTTCACTTTACTCATTTGATAAAGGTAACGGGATGAAGCAAGGGAATGTTTGAGGAAAAAAAGAAAGTTGAACGTTGATTAACATGGGCCAGAAAAACCGGTCTTATTATAATGTAAAAAGGGCCAACTTACGTTGACCCTTGATACTTACTAACCCATTAAATTCTTGCACTAAATTACAAATTGCTGCCACATAACAAAATTATTTTTTCGGGGTGTGAATAACTTTTAAAACCAACTCCGAAAGGGGGTATTTATACCTAAATAATTGATAATTAGGTATTTATTATGAAAATACAGAGCATTGGCAGGTCAGATTGACAATTTGACTATCTGAGAATTGATCGAAAATACATCGCTGTCAAAACGGCGTTAAAAAACCAGTTCAGGAGGAATGGACATCAATTTGCAGTATCGTTTATAACAACTATAAATCAAGTAAGATATGGGCTCAATTTATCTGGTTTCATTGCTTTTTGTTGGGTTAAGCATGCTGGTTTCCGCGAGGTTAAGAAGTAAGTTTTCCCAATATCATAATGTAGGACTTGCATCAGGATTGTCTGGCAAGGAAGTCGCGGAAAAAATGCTCCGTGAATCTGGCATTTATGACGTAAAGGTCATTTCTGTACCCGGGGCACTGAGTGACCATTATAATCCGCTCACTAAAACCGTTAACCTCAGTGAGGAAGTGTATGCAGGTAGAAGTGTCGCTGCAGCTGCAGTGGCTTCACACGAATGTGGTCATGCGGTACAGCATGCTACCAGTTATCCCTGGCTGAGGATGAGGAGTACCCTGGTACCTGCAGTACAATTCAGTTCGATGGCCGTTCAATGGATCTTGCTTGCGGGAATATTACTGATTAAGGTCTTCCCGATGCTGCTTTTAGGGGGAATTGTACTGTTTGCTATGACTACCATATTCAGCATTATCACATTGCCTGTAGAGTTTGACGCCAGCAGGCGTGCACTGGCCTGGTTACAGACCACAGGGGTTGCTACCCCACAGGAATACCCCAAGGCCAAAGATGCGCTCAAGTGGGCAGCTACTACTTATGTTGTAGCAGCGTTAGCTTCCGTTGTTACCCTCGTGCAGTATATTTTTATCTTTCTGGGTAATAGAAATAGGAATTAAAAAACATTATAATGTGATGTATTTTAGACCTAATAAATGATATTTGAATTCCTTCCTTAACAAAAGCCGGTAAATATTAAATTTGTCGGCTTTTTGCGTTTTAAAGACGTAAAAAATTTGACATATAAGTTATTTACATATATTCAGTTTAGAGGATTGTTGATAACTATATATTGAATTGTTTATCAGCGACTTACATATTTCTTAAAACGCAGTTTTCCTGCATTAAATCCATGTTTGTATTGGATCTGCGCATACTTTGTCAAATATTCTGGGATAAATGCGTAATTCACTATTTATTAGCGGAAAAGCAGCATGTTGAGTGGCAAAATTGTCTGTTTTTTTGGCGTTTACATTTCGTTAACATATTTTCGTCTACTTCAAAAACTAAAACTGACTACAAACATGAGAAAAATTGCATCTCTGCTATGCGCCATGATGTTCATGATGCATATTGCTGTAGGTCAAACCGTGGAAGTCTCCGGTAAAGTAACGGACGAAGGCGGTTCCCCGATAGCCGGTGCCTCAATTCAGGACAAGGCTACTAAAGTGGGAACGTCTACCGATGCTACTGGTAATTTCAAGTTGACCGCAAAACGCGGCGCTATTCTCGTGATCTCAACAGTAGGGTACGATACCCGGGAGATCATCGCGAATACTACCGATTTTCAAGGCATTTCATTAAAAGCCGCAAACCAGGCGTTAAGCGAGGTTGTGGTTACCGCACAAGGTATCCGTCGCGAAAAGAAAGCGTTGGGTTATGCGGTATCTTCAGTTGACAAAAAGCAACTGGAACTTCGTCCGGAAAGTGACGTAGTGCGTTTATTAAATGGTAAAGCTCCGGGTGTTAATATCCTTCCTCCTTCCGGTATTTCCGGATCTGGTACCAACATCATCATTCGTGGTGTTAATACCATTACCGGCGGAAGTACACCTTTATTTATTGTGGATGGTGTTCCTTTTGATGCATCAACAAATTCACAGGCTGGTTTCCAGTTTGGTAATACTACTTCAAGCCGTTTTGGAGACCTCGATCCAAACAGCATTGAGAACATTAGTGTATTGAAAGGTCTGAGTGCCACCACATTGTATGGTGAACTTGGTCGTAATGGTGTGGTGATGATTACTACCAAGAATGGTGCTAACCGAAGGGTTAACAAAAAGACGGAAGTTTCAGTAAGCCAGTCTGTGTTCCTGAACAAGGTGGCAAACCTTCCGGATTATCAGAATAGTTATGGTGGTGGATTCGACCAAAGTCTTGGTTACGCATTCTTCTCCAACTGGGGTGCTCCATACAGAACGCCTCCGGATTCTGTTAATCACCCATACAGCCGTGCCGCACTGGCAACAGCGTTCCCAGAATATCAAGGGAAGAAAATTGCCTTACTGCCGCAAAATAGTGTGGAGAAATTTTTCCGCACTGGTGTGATCAAAACCACTTCGGTAAATTTGATCACAGCTCTCGGTAACAATTCCAGTTTCAGTGCCAACTACGGTTACACTGATGACCAGGGTTTCACACCGGGTAACAGGGTCATCAAAAATAACTTCGGAATGGGTGGAAACGTCAAACTTGCAAACCAGTTGATGTTTACTGGTACCTTCAACTATGCAACCACGGATTTCAAATCACCTCCTACTTCCACAAGTTTTGGCTCAAACCCAACAGTATCTTCCGTTTTTGGTAACTTATTATATACTCCGCGATCGGTAGACATTCAGGGTCTTCCATGGGAAAATCCGCTGGACAAATCCTCCGTATACTATCGCCCGGGTAATGATATCCAGCACCCGATCTGGACCGTGAATAACTCATTCAATGGTCAAAAGATCAACAGGCTTTTTGGAAACATGGCCCTGAAATATGACATCACTAAGAAATTGAATGTGATGTATCGTGTTGGCTATGACAACTATTCTGACTATAACTATTTTTCTCAGAACAAAGGTGGTGTAGTTGGTGGTACAGATTATACCCTTGGTATACACCGTACTGTTACAGGTATCAATAATATCTGGGATCATTCAATCATTGCACAGTATAGCACGGGCTTCAGCAAAGACTTGAGACTCGGAGTGACTGCAGGTGCAAACTCTCAGAACAGGAAATACTCTCAACAGGGACAGCGTAGCCGCCAGCAATTGGTGTATGGGCTGTTTGATCATGACAACTTTATTGTTCATGATAACCAGTCTGAAGACGGAAGCCAGCTGGATTATAAAGTGGAAACTTTATCACTGGGAGTGTTTGCCCAGGCTGAACTTGCCTACAAAGAGTGGATGTACCTGACCCTCGGTGGTCGGCAGGGATGGTCCTCCAATCTTGAAAAAGATAACAGAGGCCTGTTCTATCCTTCAGCGAACGTTTCATTTATTCCGACAGCAGCTTTCGATGGCCTGAAAGGAAATGCTACGCTGAACTTCCTGAAGTTCCGTGCCGGTTATTCCACATCAGCCAACTTTGGAACGCCATACAATACCCGTCCTATCCTGAATATCTCTACGAACGTATTTGTGGACAGGGTTGGAACCATACTTAATGCAAACGGAATCAGCAACCTCCTGCCAAATCCAAACCTTTCCCCTGAGCTTCAGAAAGAAATTGAATTGGGCACAGAAGGTAGGATGTTTAATAACCGCTTTTCATTCGACGTAACTTATTATAAGAGGGTATCAAGCGATCAGATCCTCCGTCGTGATCTCGATCCTTCAACCGGATATACCGCAACTTTCATCAACGCAGGCTCGCTTAGCAACCAGGGCTGGGAAATACAACTTGGTATAACGCCTATCCGTACTCGTAATTTCAGTTGGGAAATGACGCTCAACTATACCAGGAACAGGAGCAAGGTTTATGACCTTCCTTCAGATGTTAAACAGATTGTTATCGATGGTTTTTCAAACCAGGGACTTTTTGCCCTCAACGGTTATCCACTCGGTGTGATTCAGTCGAGCTACACGTTAAGGGATTCAGGAACCACGGCAGTTTCTGCAAAACCAACCGGAGAACGTATAGTTGATGCCAGCGGAAATTACCTGACGACCAGTGAAATTGGTATCCTTGGTGATCCTAACCCTGATTTCGTATCAGCTTTCATCAACACGTTTACCTGGAAAGGGTTGTCACTTCGTGCGCAGCTTGACTATACTAAGGGTGGTGATATGCTTTCTTATACCAGCGGTACACTGCCTGGTCGTGGATTGACAAAAGACACTGACTTCGATCGTTACCAGGGACTTGTTCTTCCTGGTGTGAAAGAAGACGGTACACCTAACGATGTTCAGATCAGTGCCAGTCAGGCTTACTTCAATAATTTGTCAGGTTTCTTTGGTTCTACTGACCTTATCATATATGATGCAACGGTGTTCAGGTTGAGGGAATTATCTCTTGCTTACAATTTCCCGAACGCCTGGTTTTCCAAGACGCCTTTCGGTGGTGCTTCTATCACCTTCAGCGGTCAGAACCTATGGTACAATGCACCAAACTTCCCAGAATTTGTGAATTTCGATCCGGAAACTTCCAGTCTTGGGGTGTCTAACGTTCGTGGCCTTGAATACCTTTCCGGACCAACATCCAAGCGTTATGGTGTAAGTGTAAGGGTAACCTTCTAATCTTAAAAAGAGTATAATTATGAAACAAAATAAATTAATCATTTTAGCGATCGCCCTGGTTGTTCTGGGATCCTGCACCAAGAAGCTCGATGAGCTGCTGGTGAATCCGAATACACCCAGCGTTGATAAGGCTGATGCAGGACTTTACCTGGTTACGGCTCAGCTCAACTACGCCAGTCTTTTAGGCCAGGCTAACGGTGTTGGACGCTCAGTAACAAGACAAACCAATTTTGGTGCACAAACGTACCGAAACGCATTTTCACCTCAGAGTTTTGACGGTATCTGGAGTACTGCTTATACAGGGGTTATCAAACACGTCGATGCATTGCTTCCCATTGCTACCGCTAATAAGCGTTGGGTGAATGTGGGTATGGCCAAAATCATGAGAGCTCATACCATGATGACGCTTGTTGACATCTTCGGTGACGTACCATATTCTGAAGCTAACCTGGGAATTGACAATACCAACCCAAAGCTGGATCAGGGTAAATCTATTTATGCAGCTGCAATCACCTTGTTGGATGACGCTATAGCAGACCTTGCAAAACCGACAACTTTGTATCCAAAGACAGATGATCTGTTCTTCAATACCGCGGGTACAGCTGGAGTTACTAACTGGAGAACTGCTGCGAAATTGCTTAAGCTCAGGGCTTATGTCAATACAAGATTAGTTGATGCAACCGCAAAGGATAAGATTAATGCCTTAATTGCCGACGCAGATGTAATTGCATCCACTTCAACAACTGCAAGGGATTTTGAATTTAAATATTCTACCAAGCAGTCTAACCCAGACAGCCGCCATCCTGACTATGGTAGTAATTACCAGCCAACAGGGCAGGCATCTGACTATATAGGAACACACTTCCTTTGGTCCCTGGTCGTTGAAAAAGGAACAGGTGATGCAAACAATGATCCTCGCAGCCGTTATTACATCTATCGCCAGCAGACAAACTATGCCAACAGGAATGAAAACACCATGGCTTGTGTGGCTCAGACAAAACCTCCACATTATACAGGAAGCATGCCTTTCTGCTATACTGTTTCTGGATATTGGAGTCGTGACCACGGTGATGCAAGTGGCATTCCGCCAGATGGTAATTACCGTTCTACTTATGGTATTTATCCTGCAGGTGGTGAGTTTGATGCCAACCAGGGAACTCAAGTTTCATTGAATCGCGGTGGACTTGGTGCAGGAATCCTGCCGATATGGCAATCCGCATTTACCGAGTTCGTAAAAGCAGAATCTGCTTTGACTTTAGGAACTAACGGCAATCCGAAAACATTGCTGGAAAATGGTATTCGCAGGAGTATGGCAAAAGTTCAGGGATTTCCCGCAGCTATAGGCGCGGCAGGTGTTGTGCCTGTATCCTTTGCAATGACTCAGGCAAGAATCGACGGATATGTGACCAAAGTACTTGCACTTTATGATGCAGCAGCAACTAATGATGCAAAACTTAATGTTATCGCGAAAGAGTATTATCTGGCCCTTTGGGGTACTGGCATGGATGTATATAACCTTTACAGGCGCACGGGAAAGCCGGATAATTTCCAGTTTATGATCAATCCAAACCCGGGCAGCTTTACAAGGTCAATGTTCTATCCTGCCAACTACGCCAACCTTAACAATACCGCTGTTCAGAAAGCTGACGTTAATGTTCAGGTGTTTTGGGATACAAATCCTGCTGGTTTCATAAAATAATAAATAATACAAATGAGAAAAATAATTTCATCCGTATTGATGCTGGCTGCCGGGATGGTATTTTTGAACTCCTGTGAAAAGGTAGATGTACCTCAGGACGTAAACACCCTCGGTAAAGGATCATACGTGACTTTAACAAAAGCAAATAACCTTATCCTCGACTTCAGTAACCTGTCGGGCAGTAAGGCGAGCATTGACGTAGCACAATATGGTGCCGATCAGGAGAAAATCACCATTTATGTTGCACCTGGAACACCAACACAGGATAAAACAAAATGGAAAAAGATCAAGGAAGTTGCGAACACCAACAACGGTGTTTATAACCTCCAGGTTTCCGGAACTGAAATTGCAACGGCTATTGCACCTGCAGTGATTGCTCCTGGTAATCAATATACCATGTACAACGTGATCACTACTAAAGACGGCAGAACTTTTGATTATGCAAATACAAATACTGGTTTTTCCGGTATTTCAGCCTATAACATGGCGCTTGCATGGTCAGCCACTGTAGTTTGTCCATTTATTGGACCCATTGGCGGTTTGTACACCGTTGTTACGGATGAGTGGGTTGACTGGTCTCCTGGTGATGTGGTTACTGTTCTTGACGGAGCAGTAGCAAACACGGTTGACATCAGTAAAGTTTGGCCAAATCCGGCATACGGTTCTGTAGTTAATCCTTTGACTATTACTGTTGCCCCTGCTACCGGTTCCGCTACTATACCCGCTAACGTAACCTGGGCTGACTATGGTTCACTTGCCAAAACCGGAACACCAAACACCGGGTTTGTATTCTCCTGTACGGGACTCATTACCATGAGTATTCGTATCAATTACGGAGGAGCTGACTTTGGTTCTTATAAGTTGATCCTGCAAAAGAAATAGCAATTATTAAACCCCAGCTTTGCTGGGGTTTAATAATGCGAAATTGCGATAGTGCGATAATGCATATAAAACTAAACCCCGGCATAACCGGGGTTTATTTTTATAATGTGGTAATGTGCTTAATGCGATAGTGCGATAATGCAAATGTGGTAATGTATTCATTATCGCCCTACCGCATTCAACACATTAACACATTACAATTTGATTTCTTCGTCGTTCCGGTCGTAAAAATGGAATTCTGTTAGGTGAAACGTATTGTTGGACTTCACCGTGAGGCTTAGTTTATATTTCCAGCCCCATTTCCTGCGCATGGAGATAATGCCTTTTGTCAGGTATGCGTGCATGATAGGATGAACAAACAATGTGAGGTCACGGTGCTTTTGCATGGTCAGGTAACTCATGTTCTTTTCGATCTCGTCTTCCAGAATAAGCGTTGAAGAGATCTTGCCGGTACCGTGGCAGGATGGACAAACTTCCTGTGTGTTTATGTTCATTTCCGGCTTCATACGCTGGCGCGTAATCTGCATCAGTCCGAACTTTGAAATAGGTAATACGGCATGCTTTGAACGATCTGACCTCATGAAGCTTTCCATCAGTTCAACAAGCTTGCGCTTGTTATCAGGATACTTCATGTCGATAAAGTCTACTACAATAATTCCACCGATATCCCTCAACCTTAGCTGGCGCGCTATTTCTTCTGCTGCCTCAAGATTGGTCTGTAATGCATTTTCTTCCTGGTTATTACCTACACTTTTATAACCACTGTTTACGTCTATGACATGCAGTGCTTCGGTGTGTTCAATGATCAGGTAAGCACCACTGGGAAGGTTCACCGTTTTGCCGAATGCGGCTTTGACCTGTTTGGTAATCCCAAAATGATCGAAGATAGGGGCACCATTATGATAGTAGGATACAATGTCGAGCTTGTCGGGAGCGATCTTCTGAATGTAATTGCGCGTATCATTATAAATGCTTTTATCATTTACAATAATCCTGTTAAAGTCTTCATTCAGCAGGTCGCGAAGCATGCTGGTAGCCTTTGTCTGTTCGCTCAAAACTTTATATGGAGCAACGGCAGCCTTAAGGTTTTTCTGAATGATGGCCCAGTTGTTTACCAGGTTGTTCAGGTCTTCGTGAAGCTCTGCTGTATTCTTGCCTTCAGCTGCTGTTCTGACAATAACGCCAAAATTTTTGGGCTTAATGGATTCTACGATTTTCTGCAACCTTCTCCTTTCCTCAGAAGAGTGAATCTTACGTGAAACAGCAATAATGTCGTTAAACGGTGTTACCACCACAAAGCGTCCCGGAAGGGATATTTCGCAACTCAGCCTCGGACCTTTAGCGGCAATCGGTTCTTTTAAAATCTGTACGAGTATATTTGGGCGCTGTCCGAGAACCTCGTTGATCTTGCCTGTCTTCACTATTTCAGGCTCCACGTCGAACTTAGAAAAATCCAGCCCTTCAGGAGATTTTTCATTGATCGCTAACTGTGTAAACTTCAATAGTGATTTTGCGTAGGGGCTGAGGTCAGTATAATGAAGGAAAGCATCTTTCTCAAAACCAACATCTACAAATGCAGCATTGAGTCCTGGAATAAGCTTTTTAACTTTTCCCAGGTACAAGTCTCCCACCGCAAAACTGGCATCAACTTTTTCATTGTGCATCTCTACCAGCTTCTTATCCTCTAACAGGGCAATTTCCACGCCCTGCGGTGCCGCATTAATTATTAATTCTTTATTCAAGCGTTAAAACACTTTCAATCCTACACAAAATGTCAGTCTGCCTATAGCTATGGACATACAATCGTTGAGTACCATAATGCAGCTGATAAGGTCTTCCCTGAAGGGGATAGAGAGAAATTATTTATTCCTCTTCTTATGACGATTTTTACGTAGACGTTTCTTTCGCTTATGTGTTGCTATTTTATGACGTTTTCTTTTCTTACCACAAGGCATTTGAAAATTTTTACTTTGTTATCAATTATTGTAATAATGTTATCTTCTCGTCTATTGCTTTGATCAATTCAGGATTAGTGACTTTCTTCTTTCCAATGTTGTACCATTGAATGGCTTTTGCCTTATCACCTGACCTTTCGTATGCTTCTCCAAGCAGAAAAATGGCTTCCTGATTGTCAGGTTGCTGTTGAACTACTTTTTTTAACCGCTCTGCTGCTTTGTCGAACTGTCCGGTCATCATCCCGCCATAACCCAGCATAAACTGCGCGTACATGTTGTTGCTGTCACGCTGGGCAACTTCCCTGATCTTCATGATTCCTTCCATCGGGGAAGCGGTACCTGAAGCGCCGAAAATAAACGTACTTCCCCATCCGATTTTCGCTGAGTCATTGGCCGGATTTATCGCCAGAACCTGATCAAACAAGCCCTGCGCCTGGTTTGCCATCCAACTTTTCAGGGAAGGATCAGAAACCGTTTTCAGTTCTTCCAGATAAGATTGGCCGGCAAAGTTGAGGTTTTTCTCGCTATTTTCCAATTTAGCCTTTTCGCCATTGTAATAAAGCCAGGGTTCACGGATTTTAGCAGTGTCTTTCCAGAAGGTTGCCAGTTCACTATACAGCGCTATTTTCTGCGATTTGAGATCTCCCCGTACAATGGAATTTTCCAGGTTAGTGAGTTTCGACTGTTGTGCCGGATTAAGCTTCTGCTTAGCCTGTGCAAGGATATTGTCGAACCCTAAAACAGAAAAAGCCGTATCCCTGGACGCTGCAGCTGCAGTTTCCTTGGGATAAGGCTTTGTTCTTCCGAAGAAAAAAAGTACGAGTAACAGAAGTATACTGCCAATCGCAACAATCAATTGTTGCCTCACATAAAATGATTTAGTGCGTAAAATTAACGCACATTCATCATTTCTTCGGCACCATCTTCTTTAATAGGGGTGTCGAGCTGTAATTTTTTGACTTCCTGTACAAATTCTTTTGCTGGTTTGAACGCTGGAATAAAATGTGCGGGAATGTGGACAGCAGTGTTTTTCTTGATATTACGGCCGATTTTGGCAGCCCTTTTCTTGGTAATAAAGCTTCCGAATCCCCTGATATAGATGTTTTCACCTTTTGCAAGTGATTCTTTTACTTCCTTGAACATTGTTTCAAGTGATACCAGAACGTCCACCTTAGGGATTCCCGTTTTTTCGGAAATGTTGTTGATCAGATCGGCTTTTCTCATTTTCTGAGGTTTTTTAAATGGGATATTAAATGGTTTACGCCCCACTGCAAAATCAATGGATTTTAAAACACTGAATCTGCAGGACCTAAAATTAATGAAATCAATCCATTACAAAGGCCCGGATGGCTACTAATTGAACGCATAACGTATAGAAAAAATTGTATTGTTAACATTTCAACTGTACATTTCATACTGAAATATCCCTGAAAGCTGTCTATGTCGTCATTTTTCACCAATTCCCTGCTTCTCTGGAACCAGGCGGTTAACCGCCGTGAAATGCCCTGGAAAGGTGAAAAAGACCCTTATAAGGTGTGGTTAAGCGAAATTATCCTACAACAAACCAGGGTAGAACAGGGTAGGGACTACTATGAGCGCTTTATTGCTGCCTTCCCAAACATAAACGCACTTGCCAATGCTCCCGATGACACGGTATTCAAGCTTTGGGAAGGACTGGGTTACTATACCCGCTGCCGCAATCTTCTGGCCTCAGCCCGGTTTATTGCTTATCAATTAAAAGGAAAATTTCCCGATCAATATAACGATATCCTGAAGTTGAAAGGGGTGGGACCTTATACTGCCGCAGCCATTGCATCATTTGCATTCTCCTTACCCCATGCTGTTATAGATGGAAACGTAGTCAGGGTACTTAGCAGGGTGTTCGGCATTGCTGCACCCATCAGTGATCCCGCGGCTGCAAAACTGTTCTGCACACTTGCAGATGAATTGCTCGACAGGAAAAATCCCGCTGTTTATAACCAGGCTATCATGGATTTTGGCGCAGTTGTTTGTAAACCCCGACAACCACTGTGTGGTACATGCCCGCTTCAGCATGATTGTGAAGCGTTTAAAATTGGTTGGGTAGACAAACTTCCCGTCAGGGTTGCCAAACCTGAAAAAAGAAAGCGCTACCTCCATTATATATTGTTTCACCACGACGGTAAAGTATACTGCAGGAAGCGTGAAGCCAAAGACATCTGGCAAAACCTGTTCGAGTTTTACCTCCATGAATCAAAAAGACTGCTTTCTTCCAGGAAGCTACTTTCTGCCCCATTTTTTACAGAAATGTTACAGGGTGGTAATTATAAGCTACTCTATATTTCACCTGTCTTTAAACAACAGCTTACGCACCAGCAGTTAAGCGGACGATTTATTGAAATAGAAGTCGACCGAAAACCTGAGGGTTTGGACGGCTATTTAGCTGTTGATGAAAACCGTTTATCAGCACTAGCGATGCCCCGATTTATACTTTCCTATTTACATGAAAAGAATGTAAATTTAAGTAAGCAAAAGGCAGGGATTAAGGACAGATAAACTCAATTTATGAGAGGAGTAAACAGGGTGATGCTTATTGGAAACCTGGGAAAAGACCCCGACGTACAACATCTGGAAGGTAATATTGGGGTAGCAAAATTTCCACTGGCAACAACAGAAACGTACAAAGACAGAACCGGTAAACTGATCAGTCAAACGGAATGGCATACCGTAGTTTTATGGAGGGGCCTTGCAGACCTGGCCCAGAAATACCTTCACAAAGGCAGCCTGATCTATGTTGAAGGCAGACTTCGTACCAGGAGTTGGGATGATAAAGAAGGGGTTAGAAAATTTGCCACTGAAGTGGTTGCAGATAACCTTATCATGCTGGATAAACGAATGGATGGCGCGCCAGGCCATGGCCCGGCAGATAGCGGGATTGAAGGCCTCAACAGGGACGATATACCACCCATAAGTGAAAGCCCGGGTGATCTGCCATTCTGAATTACCAATATTGATTCATATTTTTGCAGTGGGCAGGTTCACACCTGCCCTTCTGATTACCTAAACAATATCGAGTACCAAAACCAGACTTTTGAACGATACCGCTACGGGACATTTTTTGCAGATCTTTTTAAAACCGGTCTTGCTGGGCTCCATACCCCAGACAGCCATTACCATAATGGTCGTGTTGCTTTTGCTTCTTCTGGTAATATCGTTTATCGTATCGGGAGCAGAGGTAGCCTATTTTTCGCTATCTTATAAAGACATCAACGTACTCAAAACAAAGCAGCATCCATCTGCAAGAAGGATACTTAACCTGCTGGACGAACCGAAAACCCTACTTGCTTCACTAACGATCACGAATACCCTCACGAACATCGCGATCGTCATCCTTACCAATTTCCTGGTAGACGAACTCACTAATGTTGACGCGAATTTCTTTTTCGCACTCATGCTTAAGATCATCATCATTACTTCAGTACTGGTATTATTTGCGGAAGTGCTGCCAAAAGTCTGGGCTGCACAGAACAACCTTCGGTTTGCCTATTATTCCTCCTTCCTGGTGGCAACCATAAACTCGCTTTGCAAAGGAATCAGCAACTGGATGGTAGGTTATAATGACCGGATCGAAAAGTCACTTGGTGGAGGTAAATCATCATCCTATAGTCTTGAAGAGCTGGATCAGGCGATCGACCTTACAACTTCCCATGATGCCACGGAAGAAGAAAAAAATATGCTGAAAGGCATTATTAAATTTGGCAACATTACCGTGAGGCAGGTCATGCGAAGCCGGCTTGACGTACACGGTATTGAAGCCTCAACGCCATTCCCGGAGCTCGTAAAAAGAGTGGAGGAGCTTAGCTATTCAAGGCTGCCTGTATATAAGGAAAACCTTGACAATGTTATTGGGATCATCCAGACAAAAGACCTGATACCCCACCTGAATGAAGATGGAGAATTTAGCTGGCATGCGCTCATGCGACAGCCATACTTCGTCCATGAACATAAACTGATCGAGGACCTGCTGCGTGAGTTCCAGGCAAAGCGGATACACTTTGCCGTTGTAGTAGACGAGTTCGGCGGCACAGAGGGAATCGTTACGCTGGAAGATATTATGGAGGAAGTGATCGGCGATATACGCGACGAATTTGACGATGAAGACAGCCAGAACAAAAAAATTGACGACAAAAATTTTCTTTTTGAGGGAAGGACTATGATTGTTGAAGCCTGCAGGTCAATGAATATATCCACAGACACTTTTGATGAAGTAAGGGGCGACAGTGAAACACTGGCCGGCCTTGTACTTGAGATGGCTGGTGAAATTCCACAGATAAACCAGGAAGTGTCAAGCGGCGATTTTTTGTTCACTATTGTAGAACTGGAAAAGAACAGGATCAACAAAATGAAAATAACCATCAATCCAACACGGGTTGATTAAATGTATAGGATGAAATTTGCTAAAGTTGTGATGCTGGGTATGCTGTTCTTTTCATGCAACAGCGATTTTACACCAAAGCCCAGGGAATATTACCGTATTGGTTTCCCTGAAAAAAAATACCAGTTATTTAATAACCCTGACTATCCTTATCAATTCGAGTACCCGGTTTATGGGAGAATCGGAAAAGACACTACATTGTTTGATGAGAATCCCGACAACCCCTACTGGATCAATATCGATTTTCCTGAATTCAGCGGACGGATCTACATCAGTTATAAAACCATCGGCGGTAGTTCCATCTATAAGATAAAAAAGGACAGTGGATATAAAGATTCTATAGTCAAAAACACTTTTGAAGGATTGAGGGAAGAAGCATTTAAAATGACCTATAAACATTCTCTCAAAGCAAGCTCTATTGATGATTCATCATTTATCACTTCGAATGGACTTAGTGGCGTATACTTCAACGTGGGAGGAAATGCAGCCACGGCAAACCAGTTTTTTGTGACCGACAGTTCAAGGCATTTTCTCCGGGGTGCACTTTATTTTGATGCCGCACCAAATGCAGATTCCATTGCCCCGGTGAATAGATTTCTCCAGGAAGACCTAAAGCACATGATAAACACCTTACGTTGGAAATAGCCTAATTTTGTTTTATGATTTCCATCGATAACATACTAATCAGTGATGAAGTGGTTGAGGCGCAGTTTGTTTGCGACCTCGACAAGTGCAAAGGTGGTTGTTGTGAAGATGGCGATGCCGGTGCTCCCCTTACAGACGAGGAACTGGAGATCATCAGGCAGTCTTTTAAAGAAGTGCTTCCTTATATTACCGAGGAAGGGAAAATTGAAATAGCAAGGGTTGGATTTTTTCGGTACGACCAGGAATTCGGATGGGTCACGCCCACCATCAATGGGGGAATCTGTGCGTACGGAGTAAGGGATGAAAAAGGTATTATAAAGTGTGCTTTTGAACAAGCTTATAGTGATGGTGTTACTACCTGGAGGAAACCCATCTCCTGTCATCTCTATCCGATTAAAATAACAAGGGCGAGAAATAAGGATTATGAGATGGTCAACTATGTACCAAGGGAATCCATGTGCAGTCCGGCCTGTATCCTGGGTAAGAAATTGAAAGTACCGGTATATAAATTTTTGCGCGAAGCACTGATAAGAAAATACGGAGAAGACTTTTACAAGGCCCTGGATGACCTGGCTAATGAATACTACCAGGACAAAACCAAAGGAAAAAAATCCTAGTATGCAGGAAAATGTTGCTTCATTTATAGCCAGTAGTACCGTTAAGGCGGAGGACCTGGAACACCGAAGGAAGATCAATTTTAATATTGGCAAGTATAATGCTGTAGTGCCTGCAGGTAAATCCCAATTCAGCGACCTTGATACTGCCAGGGAAAGGGCGAAGAACGTGAAATGGAAAGTCATGGAGCGGCTCGACAAATACCTTGAGCAATTTGAACAGAATTTCACGCGAAATGGTGGTAAACTGATCTGGGCAGAAAATACTGAAGATGCCCAACAGGCCATTTTAAAAATTTGCAGGGAGAAGAACTGCAGGATAATGGTCAAAAGCAAGAGTATGGCCACGGAAGAAATCCATCTGAACGACTTCATGGAGGAACATGGAATCGAAAGCGTGGAAACAGACCTTGGGGAATACATACAGCAACTTGACGGCGAAGCTCCATACCATATTGTTACACCGGCCATGCATAAAAGCAAGGAGGACGTGGCCAGGTTATTTGCAGAAAAACTACATACAGATATTAATCTTACACCTGAGCAGCTCACGTTAGTCGCGAGGGAGAAATTGCGTTCAAAATATGTAGAGGCGGAAATTGGGGTAACAGGAGCCAATTTTATTATTGCGGATTCGGGTTCTGTGGCGCTCACTGAAAATGAGGGTAATGGAAGGCTGAGTTGTGCATGGCCAAAAACCCATATTGTTGTTGTGGGCATCGAAAAGATCATTCCTTCCCTGAATGATCTCGCTTTGTTCTGGCCTTTGCTGGCTACTTTCGGAACAGGACAAAAAATCACCGTCTATAACTCCATTATAAGTGGACCAAGAAAACATGACGAAACAGACGGGCCCGAGGAAATGTATGTGATTCTCCTTGACAATGGACGGACCAGCCTGCTGCAGCATAAAACCAGGGAAAGTTTGTACTGCATCCGGTGCGGGGCCTGTCTGAATGCCTGCCCGGTCTATAAAAATATTGGCGGTCACAGTTATGGTACCACCTATAGCGGCCCCATTGGAAGTGTTATCACACCGCATCTCAAAAAGATGGATGAGTGGAAACACCTTAGCTATGCATCATCACTCTGTGGAAACTGTACCGAGGTTTGTGCAGTAAAGATCAATCTTCATGAATTGCTGCTGGAAAACCGGTATGAATCTGTTGCTGAAGGGAATAGCAGCCTCGCAGAACGTATCGCATGGAAGGTATGGAGCCAGGCATCACTTCACAGGAATATGATGAATATGGGCAATAGCAGGCTCAAAAACTGGATGGTTAATAAAATTTTCAAGGGTTGGACGCATTATCGGAGCGACCTTGATTTCCCCAATAAGACGTTTAACCAACAGTGGAAGGAAAAAATGGATAAGCCCAAAGCCATTTAGCCTTTCCGCCAATTCCTGGAATGAGGCAGCGATAATTGAAGGCTCATCTATGGTTGGGATACTCCCGCGGACTTTTTACGTCAAATGCTTATTTTGCTGAATAATGCTGGTCTATTGTAACCATCCAACTTCAAGGTTCAATTATATATCCACCTATATACTGGAAACATTATGCGGTATTGAAATAAGTGTTACCGACAATGAAGAAGAATTCCGGCTATATACGGGTCCTTCTCTTTGTTATAATGATAATGCAGTGAACCCATTGGCATTCCATATTATACCTAACCGGCTTGTTTTTGACCAGGGTATAGAATCTCAGGAAATCACTATGCAGGAATGGTGTGGCTTGAAAATATTTTTTTGTACGCAGGGCAGGGATATTCCTTTTGATATTTTGTCGGCTTCATTTTACCTGATTAGCCGTTATGAAGAATATCTGCCTCAGGAAAAAGATATGTATGGTCGATACGACCACAGAGGCAGTTTTGCAGCAAAAAACAATGTGCTCCACCTTCCTCTGGTAAATTGCTGGGCCATGGAATTGCGCAAACTACTATTGATTAAGTTTCCTTCCCTTCTTTACAAACGCAGCCCATTTCAGTTTTTGCCTACATATGATATAGATATGGCATGGACGTATCTTCATAAAGGTTTTTTTAGAAATGTTGCAGGTTTTACCAGGTCAGTAATAAACCGACAATGGATGCAGGTTGTGAAACGGCTTGATGTGCTTACGAAAAAGCGATCGGATCCATTTGATGTTTACGAATTTTTAGACGCTTTGCACCTAAGGTATTCTTTGAGGCCACATTATTTTTTTCTGCTCGCTGAAAATGCAGTAGGTTATGATACCAATATCAGTCCATCGCACCACGCTATGAAAGACCTTGTTGCCTATCATTCAGCCGGATATCATGTGGGCATTCACCCATCCTGGCAAAGTGGCGATCGCCCGGAACTACTGAAGCAGGAAATAAATTCACTGGAAACAATCAACCGTAAAAAAGTAACTGCCAGCAGGTTTCATTATATCAGGTTCGATCTGCCTTCCGGTTATCGTAAATTAATCAGGGAAGGAATTACAGACGATTTCTCCATGGGATATGGTGACATCAACGGGTTTCGGGCTTCCGTAACAACTCCATTTCACTGGTACGACCTGCAAAAAGACGAGCAGACAAACCTTACAGTTCACCCTTTCTGCTGGATGGATGCAAACAGTTACTATGAGCAACAGTATACACCTGCGCAGGCTTATCTGGAACTAAAGTCGATGCACGACATTATACGGAGCGTTGAAGGTGAAATGAGCATCATCCTCCATAACAGTTTCCTGAGTGATGAACCTGAATTTGAGGGTTGGAAAAATTTGTACGAGATTTTTTTAGACGAAGTAGTATACTGGGATATTTAGGCTTCGTCTTTTAGTTTGGCTTTTTTAAAACCTGTATTCACCAGGTAAACACCAAGTAAAGTAACGATCGTTCCAAGGGCAATAATGACATTTAGTTTTTCATTGTTCAAAATTGCTCCCACGATCACAGCAACTATAGGATTGATATAGGCATAGATAGATGCCTGAGCTGCAGGCAATCTTTTCAGTGCATAAATAAAAGCTCCAAAAGTGATGATTGAACCGATTACCACGAGGTATGCAATAGAGTACCATGCGATAGGGTTTACGTTATGCAAGGGAACATATTGACCACTCACCCGCGAAACTATGGTGAGCATAATACCACTTAAAAACATCTGCCAACCAAGGCTATAATAAGCATTGAAATTTCGGGCATGTCGTACCGTATAAAGGGTACCCAGTGCCCAGGTCATTGTGGCAATAATGCCAAGAATGATTCCGAATGCAAAAGAGGAGTTGAACAGCGCCTGGAGGTAATCTGAAAAGATGATGACAATACCGGCGAACCCCAGGACCAGTCCGAAAATAGTAATGAGGTTCAATTTTACCTCCCGAAACAGGATAACGGTGAACAGGGCAATCCATATGGGGGAGATGGCACCAATCACTGCACCGAGCCCACTGGGAATATATTGGACAGACCATGTGCTGAAACCATTGCTGATAACAAACATCAGTATGCTCATCCAGATAAACTGTAAGAATTGTTGACGGTTGGGAAATCCATATCCTTTAATAAAGAAATAGAGTATATAAAAACCGCCGCCGATGAGTTGCCTTATGCCTGCGAGTTGAAGGCCGGGCATATGCTCAACACCTTTTTTTGAGGCCAGCCAGGTAGTTCCCCAAAAAAAACTTACCAGACCAACGGCTACCAATGCCCTTGTTTTTTCGCTCTGGTTACGTGGATGAAAGGGCTGGACTGATTGTTTTACAGTCTCGTAAAGGTCGAATATGAACCGTATAACCGGGGTATTCTTCATGTAACATTTCTAGTGCCTGAAATGGCGCATTCCCGTCATTACCATGGCAAGTTTATGGTCCTGACAGTACGCTATAGAGTCTTTGTCACGGATGGATCCACCTGGCTGTATGAACGCCGTTATTCCTGCTTCATGACCCATCTGCACACAATCTCCGAAAGGAAAAAAAGCATCACTGGCCATCACTGAGCCATTCAGGTCAGCGCGGAATTGCTTTGCTTTCTCCAGTGCCTGGCGAAGGGCGTCAACCCTGGAGGTTTGTCCGCATCCTTTACCGATTAGCTGACCATTTTTGACCAGGGCTATTGCATTTGATTTTAGGTGCTTACAAACCAGGTTAGCAAAGATGAGGTCTTCTTTTTCATTGTTAGATGATTCCCTTCCACCAGCTTCTTCCCACTTCTCGTAACTGCCCTGATCCTGTACCTGTGTAAGTACACCGTTCAACATGGACTTGTACGAATTTGAATAAGGCGTATGACTTATCTGTTGTAAGAGTATCCTGTTTTTCTTGGCTTTTAATATGGTCAGTGCATCTTCATCAAAACCAGGCGCTATCAGCACTTCAAAGAAGATGTTGGTGATCTCCTCAGCCGTTTGCTTATCAACACCACCATTGGTTACCAAAACACCTCCAAAAGCACTCTCGGGGTCGCCTGCCAATGCATCTTTCCAGGCTTCAACAACCGTTGGTCTTTTTGCTATACCGCAGACATTGGTATGTTTGATGATGGCAAAAACCATTTTCTGTCCTTCGAATTCCCTGATCAGTTGCATTGCTGCTTCGGTATCCACCAGGTTATTATAAGAAAGTTCTTTTCCATTCAACTGAGTGAAGAGTTTATCATTGTTGCCGTAAAATACGGCTGGCTGGTGTGGGTTTTCACCGTATCTCATGGAGTGCGGGGAAGGAACAGATTTTTGGAAATAAGCTGAGTTAACAGCATTAAAATATGTTGAAATGGCCACATCATAATGCGCCACAATTTCAAAGGCTTTTGCAGCAAAAGATTTGCGTTGTTCCAGGGTTGATTCGCATTGTTGTGCTGCGAGCAGTTGTAATAGTTCCCCGTATTGGTCGCGCGATGCAACAACAAGCAGGTCGCGGAAGTTTTTTGCTGCAGCACGAATCATCGATGGTCCGCCTATATCTATTTTTTCAATGATAAGTTTCTCGTCTGTCGTTGATGCTACGGTCTGTTCAAAAGGATATAGATCAACAATGACCAAATCAAATTCCGGAATGTCGTACTGTTTCATTTCGTCCAGGTCCTGCGAAACATCCCTTCTGCCTAATATGGCCCCAAAGACCTTAGGGTGAAGTGTTTTTACCCTACCGCCCAGGATACTGGGGTACGACGTTATCTCTTCTACAGAAATACAGGAAATGCCGAGCGCCTCTATAAATTGTTGAGTTCCTCCGGTAGAATAGATAGTGGTTCCTGACTGTGAAAGTTGCCTTACAATAGGCTCCAGGCCGTCTTTATAAAAAACGGAAATTAGGGCTGACCTGATTTTTTTGTGCATAAGGGGTTTTTACCGAGACGTCCTCGAAGCGTTGAAAAAAGCAAGCGCAAATGTAGCTTTTATTGAAGTTTAGCTAATCCGATATTATCCACAGCTATCATGGACAGCCAGACCAATACCAGAAAGAGGAAAATGAGCAATATCGCGGGTCGTTTTGAGGTGAGCCAGTAGGTCAAGAAAAATATGCAGCAATAAAACAGCAAGGTTTCCTGAAAAGTGATTTCAATATCCCTTAACACAGCAAAGGAAATGCGATCAAGCCTGCTTACCTGTGTATTCATAACGGTAGATAGCCAGCCACTGATTACACCCAGGAAAATCGCAACTGATGGCCAGAAATGCAGACAGCACAACATGATCAGTAAAATCAATATGATTCCGGACAGTGGAACTGCTATCAGATTAGCCAGAATAAACAACAGGGGAAACTGGTGAAAATGAAACAGTACAAGGGGTGTGGTAAGAATTTGGGCGGATACTGATGTTACTACACTGTTCCAGCCAAAATTTATGATGACGTTATCGAAGGAGTACAAGCTGTTGAAATACCTGTTGTAAACGAGCAGGCTTGCCACAGCAGAATAGCTGAGTTGAAAGCCTATATCCCAGAGAAGAACGGGGTCAATACAAAGCAGCATAAAGGCGGATGATGCAAGTGCGTTCACCGTATAATTTTCTTTCTGCAACACCTCTCCGGAGAGCAGGCAGGTGAACATCAGAGCACTTCTGAGAACTGACGGCGAGGCTCCGCAAAGGATGGAAAATATCCATAAAAAAGCGATAATGATAATCGCCTTAAGTACTTTCAGCTTCTTATCCATGAATTGCAGGAGCGTGGACAGAATGGCATAAATAAGCCCCAGATGCAGACCCGAAATGGCAATAACATGAATTACCCCTGTATTCGTGTATGCTTTGACGATTTCTTTGTCGAGGTTTTCACGGTATCCGATAAGCAAGGCCTTTGCCAGGCCGTTTTCTGGAGGGGAGGGAATATATCGATCCAGGATTGCAAGGATTTCTTTTTGCAGATTATCGGTTAGTCCGTAAACGCTTTCATGGTAGTAGCCCCGGTTAACAATAAGAATTTCGGCGAGGGCCGGACTACAGTTATGATAAATATTCTTCTTCGCCATAAAGGCCCTGTAGTCAAAGGATGAGCCAGCGTGTGGGGTAGGTATAAGGGTAGTTTTCGCTGAGACATAGAACACGGTATGGTACAAAGGCGAATCAACTCCCGGAGGAATTTGAAGCACAACATTTCCACGGGTGCGGTACCAGCCTTTTGTGTTATAGATATATAATACTTCACCCATGCAGCGGTAAGTGCTATCCCGTTTTTTGGCAGGGCTGCTAACCCTGATCATCATGTCTCCATTGTTTCGGACTTTGGCGAACCAGTTTGGGGCTACCCTGATGTCATGGATATACATGTTGATGTATCCAAATGATATAAAAACAATGTGAATGAGGAGTCCATAAACATATCTCCATCGGTATTGATGATAAATTCCCGTAAACGGTTTGATACCTGATATTAAAAGGGCCCCGGATAGTGCACACAAAACTGGAAACAATCCGACGTAACGGTAGAGATTTATTCCAACAGCAAATGAAATAAATAGTCTTAGAAACGGCTTTGTATTCCAGTAATGCATTTGACACAATCCTGATGCGAATCTGATACAAATACTGATTAGTTTTGCTGGTGATTTAACGGATCAGTTAGGGAATATTACTATTTTATGTTGTTGAAGGCGCTTGCCTGTTAAGTATTTTAACACTTTTCCGGCAAACTTTTTGTTGGTATCGTGAACCGTCTCGGGTTATCTCTGTTAAACATTAATCAAAATATAATCATGAAAAAATACGCTAGTATGAAATCCCTTATTTTATTGTTTGCTGTAATGTCTGTATTTACGATTGCCTGCAATGATAACAATGATAACACGCCTACGCCAAATCCCAACCTTGCACAGGTTATTGCACAGAGTCCAAATCTTTCGACGCTGAATGCGGCACTTATTAAGGCTAACCTTACAGGAGCACTTACAACCGGGGACAACCTGACCGTATTTGCGCCAGATAATGCAGCTTTTGCTACAGCAGGAATTACTGATGTGAACGCTGTTCCAGTGGCCACGCTCGACAGTATCTTAAAGTATCACGTACTGGGTCAGCGTGTAGCTTCTTCTGCTGTGCCTGTATCAGATACTGTGAAGACGCTCAATGGACGCAATATTTTTGCTTCACGTAATGCCAATGGGGTGTTTTTAAATGGCGTTAGCGTTAAGCAGGCCGATCTTGGCACTTCTAATGGTGTGATCCATGTAATTAATAATGTTTTGATTCCGCCAACAAAGAGCATCGCTCAGATTGCCGTTGCAGATACAAACTTTACTTTTCTTGTAGCTGCTTTGACCAGGCTTAATCTTGTGAGTGTGGTTTCAGGTCCTGGAAAATTCACTGTTTTTGCACCCACAAATGCCGCATTTCGGGCAGTTGGTATAACAGATGTTGCTGCAGTGCCACTGGCTACATTGGAAACCGTTGTTAAATATCACGTTCTTCCTACCAATGTATTTGCCTCAGACTTTATCAATGCGGGAACCCTCACGACAATTCAGGGAGGAACACTTACAGTGACTGCTCCAGCGAGTGTAAGGATAACTGGAAGTGCTCAACCACTTTCTGTTGTTACGACTGCTAACATTGTTGCAACAAATGGTGTGGTCCACGTGATCAACCGAGTTATATTACCTTAAATCCATTACCTGTAAAAATATATGCGGGCTGAATTCATTTTCAGCCCGCTTTTTTTTATTTGGTCCTGGTCGTCGCTGTCGATAAAGATCGATTAGCAACCCATGCAATAGTTTCCGAATTTCCTGATCCACAAACTTCATACTTATTTAAAGTCACCTGCTCAAAAATCTACCTTGTTCAACTAACCTTTCCCTTTCAACAGGCCTACTTCGACTTCTTCCTGAAATTTTTTTCGTAACAGTTTATCCAATCCTGCGGTGACATCTTTTTGCATAATTCACCAATAAGGTCAATGGGAATGTCTTCCATTTTCTTGAACCTCAGACAGCTTTTTCCCATATCCAATTTCTTGTTTGAAATTTTAGACATCTCTGTAGTAAGCCATTTAAGAAGGACGGGACTTGCGTAAACTCCCATATGATAGAAGGCGACAAAATTTTTCTGAGAGGCGATATTGATAAATGGCAGAGGCAGTTCTGGATTGCAGTGATAACCGTCGGGATAGAGTTCATGTGGTACCACATAGCCAATCATCCCATAGCTCATTACTTCTTTGAACCCTTTTGGGAGATTTTTCTTGATAGAGCTCCTTAATTCTTTGAAAGCGGCCCGCCTTTCAGCGGGCATTTCATTGATGTATTCGTCCGGAGTAGTTGCCTTAGATTGCATACACTACAAGTTAATTACACATCATCACATTTCCCAATTATACTCATTTGCTAAGGTGCATGCTTCTTTCTTTGTACAGCATTCGGAAATATGGATCCCTGAGGTCTTTGATAAACCTTATGGCTTCACCGGTAGATTTCATTTCCGGGCCGAGTTCTTTGTTAACGCCTGGAAACTTGTCGAAGCTGAACACAGGCTCCTTTATAGCAAATCCTATTAGTTTTTTCTCGAATGTGAAATCCGAAAGTTTGTGCGTTCCGATCATCACCTTAGTAGCAATATTTAAATATGGGATCTGATAAGCTTTTGCAATAAATGGTGTGGTCCTTGATGCTCTTGGATTGGCTTCGATCACAAATACATTGCCTTCTTTGATGGCGAACTGAATATTGATCAATCCACGGATGTTCAATGCACGGCCTATTTTTTCTGCGGCCGTCTCCATCATAGTTACTTCCAGTGGTGTAAGGTTAAAGGCCGGCAATACAGCATTGGAGTCACCACTATGTATACCTGCAGGCTCAATATGCTCCATTACGCCCATCACATGGAAATCTTCGCCGTCGAAAATGGCATCTATCTCAGCTTCCTGGCACCTGTCCAGGAAATGGTCGATGAGAATTTTATTGTCAGGTAGGTGTTTAAGCAGACTCACTACTGCTTTTTCGAGATCATCGTCATTGATAACAATGCGCATCCGCTGTCCACCCAATACATATGAAGGCCTGACCAACACCGGGTATCCAACTTCTTTGGCAACAGCAATAGCATCATCTACGGTGTAAGCAGTGCCATAATTTGGATAAGGAATATTCAGTTCTTTCAGCATGTCACTGAACCTTCCACGGTCTTCGGCAATATCCATATTGTCATAGCTGGTACCGAATATTCTGATACCTTTTTTATGCAACCTTTCGGCAAGCTTTAGGGCTGTTTGTCCGCCAAGCTGCACAATTACACCATCCGGTTTTTCGTGTTCGATGATCTCCCAAAGATGTTCCCAGTATACTGGTTCAAAATATAATTTGTCAGCTACGTCAAAATCAGTTGACACAGTTTCAGGATTACAATTCACCATGATGGATTCGTAACCACACTCTTTGATGGCCATAAGACCATGAACGCAACAGTAGTCGAACTCTATCCCCTGGCCTATCCTGTTAGGGCCTGAACCAAGTACGATAATCTTTTTCTTATTGCTCACTTTGCTTTCATTCACTCCGCCATTCTCAAAACTGCTATAGAAATATGGTGTTTTGGCTTCAAATTCTGCTGCGCATGTATCTACCATCTTGAATACTCTGGTGATGCCCAGCGCTTTTCTCTTTTCATAAAAATCATCTTCTTTTCCGCTTCGCATGATCTTGCACATCTGCTCATCGCTGAAGCCATTTTGTTTGGCCCTGCGAATTAATTCTTCGGGCAGTGTATCAATGGTGTATTTAGCAATTTCTTTTTCTATGATGCAGATTTTTTCGATCTCATAAATAAACCATCTGTCTATAAAGGTGGCTTGTACAATGGTTTTCACGCTGATTCCCATCATGAGCGCATCCTTAATGCGAAATATGCGATCCCATTTTGGAACTTTGAGGTATTCAATGATATCCTCACCGTGCATCATGCTCTGTCCATAATACCCTAATCCAATAGCATTGTTTTCGAGGCTTTGGCAGGCCTTCTGTATTGCTTCTGTAAAACTTCTGCCGATGGCCATAACTTCACCAACCGATTTCATCTGAAGTCCGAGTGTATCGTTAGCTCCCTTGAATTTATCAAAATTCCAACGGGGTACCTTAACGATCACGTAATCAAGTGCCGGTTCGAAATATGCTGATGTGGTTTTTGTGATCTGATTTTTCAGTTCATCCAGCGAAAAGCCGAGGGCAAGTTTGGCAGCAATTTTGGCAATTGGATAACCGGTAGCTTTAGAGGCAAGGGCCGAGGATCTGCTCACCCGTGGATTGATTTCAATGGCAATGATCTCTTCTGTATGCGGGTTGAGTGCAAACTGAACGTTACATCCGCCGGCAAAATTTCCAAGGTCGCGCATCATATCAATGGCCGTATTACGCATTAGCTGAAATGCCGTATCACTCAATGTCATGGCTGGAGCTACAGTAATAGAGTCGCCAGTGTGCACACCCATCGGGTCAAAATTTTCAACCGTACAGATGATAACCACATTATCATTAGCATCACGAAGCAGCTCAAGTTCAAATTCTTTCCATCCGAGTACTGCTTTTTCAACCAGTACTTCGTGAATAGGAGAAGCCGAAAGTCCTCTATTGAGTGCTTCGTCAAGTTCATTTTTACTATGAACGAAACCGCCTCCTGTGCCTCCAAGGGTAAACGACGGACGAATCACCAGGGGGAATCCGATTTCCTGTGCAAATTCTTTTCCCTCCAGGAACGAGTTTGCCGTTCTTGCCGGAGCAACCTGAATGTTCATTGAAATCATCCACTGTCGGAATTTTTCACGGTCTTCGGCTTTTTCAATTGCTTTTATGTCAACGCCGATCAGCCTCACATTATACTTTTCCCAAACACCAAGCTCCGCAGCTTCCTTTGCCAGATTGAGTGCTGTTTGTCCACCCATCGTTGGCAACACTGCGTCAATACTGTTTTCATCCAGGATCTGTTCAATACTTTCAACCGTCAGGGGTAGTAGGTAGACTCTATCAGCCATCATGGGGTCGGTCATGATGGTAGCAGGGTTACTGTTTATGAGGATCACTTTAACGCCCTCTTCCCGCAGGCTTCTCGCTGCCTGGGACCCAGCATAATCAAATTCACAAGCCTGACCGATAATAATGGGTCCTGATCCGATAATAAGGACTGTTTTGATGGATTTATCCTGGGGCATTTTACTTTTTAGGGGTTTATGTAATTAAATGCTGGGATTAACCCCCGGATAACCGGGTTTTCCCGGGGGGCAAAGGTAAGGTTTAAGAACATGTGAAATGGCGAATTCTTGAAATTGTCAAATTCTACTGACCCCGACAAAAAACGGCTGTTTTGGAGTAAAACACCAATTGTGTCCCTTCACGTTGAATATACTTTTACATGGTCAGGCAGGTAAAATTTTCGGTGACCTGTTTAAGTCAATATTTATTCATTTATTAAAAACATGACCATGAAGAGAATGATTATGGCAGCAATGCTGCTGGTAAGTACCGTTTCGGTATTCGCTGCCGATGTGCAGAGAGAGGGAAGTAAAGATGAGAAAAGGATAGAAGTCAACATTTCGAAGGGAGAAACGTCAGAATGCTCCATTTCTATTACAGCAACCCTGGGGCCTACGGCGGCCTCAATACAGGTTACCTGTACAGGAACAGCGGCAAATTGTAAAGAAGCAGTGTCTATTGCATCCAGTTGTATTAATGAGGCCAAGAAGGCCCTTATGTAGTCAATGATTCAAGCAGGTCACCGAAATTTTAACCATATGAAGTATATACAATTGATGATCATAGCGCAAATGCTGTTTCAGCAATGGGTCTTTGCGCAGCCTACAGATTTGAGGGTGGAGTACAGGATCAGGTTCAACGATAATTTTGATCGTGGAAGGAAAGACAGATACCATAAAGGATATCTTTTTGTCAGCAATGAACTGACGATGTTTTATATGAGGGCAGACGAAGAATATAAGGCAGCAGATGACCGTGATGAGTCATTTGAACCAGATACCAATATGCTGGTATATACCGATCAAACAAAATCACTGATGGTCGCTCGGGAATATGGGTTCGATGGTAAGCCTTTTTTTATTAGCGATTCCCTTTATCCCATGCAATGGCAACTCGGCAATGACAACAGGTTAATTGATTCAATACAGTGTACAAGGGCAACCTGCTTATTCCGCGGAAGAAATTATGAAGCCTGGTTTGCGCCAGACATCCCGATTGCTGCAGGTCCGTGGAAAATGGGCGGATTACCCGGGCTTATCATTGAGATGAAGGATGAGCAGGAAAATATGTTTGTAAAACTACTCGGAATCAGAAAGGAGTTCACCAAAATATCCTTGCCACAAAAAGTCGATTATACGATGGCCGACCATATCGGGAAATTTAAGAAACTCATTGAAAGGCTTAGCGGCAGCGCGCTAACAGCGGGTTCGGGTGATTGTATTAGTTGCCAGACAGCATCACAATATGAAATATATACCTGGGAAAAAATCCCGCTTAAATGATAAGGTGGATTTTGATCATTTGCTTAGCCTTTTGCAATGAGATTGTTCTGTCTCAGGCAGCGTACTTAAAAGGTACAGTGATCAATGAACAACAAATAGGTGTTAAAGGTGCATCGGTTATTCTAAGGTCAAAAGATTCCCTCGCTGCGATTGTAAACTATCAAATTACCGGGACAGACGGAGTCTTTGTTTTGGACGGGAAGAATTTAAAGCCGCTGGTATACGTTTTGGAGATACGACATTTAAGTTACCAATCTTTGATCACAGAGATCAATTTAGCCCATTGGAATGAAACTGAAATTCGATTTACGTTAATAACTCGAAGTTTAGAATTAAAGGAAGTGGTTATCAATCATAAGCCCGCAGTGCTAGTTAAATCAGATACCATTTCGTTTCAGGCTGGCAGTTATAAAAATGCAGAAACCAGGAAACTGGAGGACCTGCTCAAAAACATTAACGGTTTTTCAGTAGACGCAAACGGACGCATCAGTTTCAATGGAAAAGCTGTGGAGAAGGTATTGATTGACGGCGATGATCTTGCGGATAAAGGATATCGCTTAATCACCAAAAATCTTGCAGCGGATATTGTTGATAAGGTACAGGTCATCGATAATTACAATGATAACCGTCTTATGCGTAGCGTTGCTAAGTCCGACAAGATAGGTATCAATATTCAGACCGCTAAGCAAAAGCAAGACCGTTTTAGCGGCAGCATAACTGCAGGAGTTTCAATCGCAAAACGATACCAGGTAGAAGCAAGCCTTATCTACCTGGGCAGGCCTTTCAAACTACTGTCATTTGCAAATGCAAACAATATTGCAGATGACCCGATGGGAACAGTAAGGTATCATTATGCTCAGGAGTCGGGCCAGTCCGAGTATTCCTCAAACGGGGGGCAGTATGTTGTCCTTGCTGCCGGTAGTATTTCGCCTCCACCAGTCAGCGACCGTTATCATAAGGATAACAGGGATGCAGCACTGGCAGCAATGAGTTCATGGAAAATTGGAAAGTACACGAAGATGAAAGCTTTGGCAGGTGGTGACAGACTCACTATTTTGCGCAATGCTATAACGACAAGTAGTACTTATATCAGTGATACGGATAACTGGCAGGTGAACAATGTGATGAACGAAAAAAGTTCCAGCAAAGATATCATTGCCGGGTTGTCGTTACACCGAGACGCTTTGAAAAACCATATATCGCATATTGATGTAGATATAGGCTATGGCAGGCAACTTAGCTTGTTTAAAAACCTCAGTTCAGGAGATCTGACCGATACGCTTTCTGACAGATTGCGCAATCGCAATCGTTTTTTTCAGTTTAGGTGGGAAGAAAATTTTTTGTTGAAAAAACAAAAACTGTTTAGTTCTGAAGTTCTTATTCACCATGAAGACCTCATTCAGAACGTTGAGAATTTATCAACCAGGTTCACTTCTCTTTATGGTGTTAATCCTGGCAATAATCTTTCATTACAATATCTCTACGGCCGTCATTTCAATGTGGATTTAACTGGAGCCCTGCAAGGCAGACACAAAAAGTGGGATTATAGATATGGAATGAGATTTCGGCAAAAGGTTTCAGATTTCAATTCAGCGATAAATTTCAGTGATCCTAAAAACCTGAATGAGCCCATCGATACTGGTGAGCAGCGTTTAGTTGCCAAAATTTCTCTTGTCGAACTTTTTTTGCAGGCTGGCAGAAAAATGGGTAGAAAAACATACATGAATATTGATGTACAAGCAGGTTATGGTGATTTTAAGACCGGAGCAGGGCAACATCAATTTCCCGAATACAAGGCTTTATGGAGTTATATCTGGGCGATTTCAACAGTAAGGTCTTTTCGTTTGAGGTATACTATTGGTGGCGATTTTAGCAATAATTTTCACTATTCATATCCCTATGGCCTGATTTCAGGTAATGGCAACGTTGTTAATGGGGTAATTTTCAACGGTATAACATTGGTCTCAAGATACTCAGCTGGTTATCATGTTGCAAACATTTACAAAAACAGCCAGTGGAATGCCAACCTTGCTTTTTCGTCCGGAAACAACCAGTACAACGCAGCAATTATAACTACTACAGATTATACGATTTCACAATTCCAGCCATTTGATCAAAATTCCCAATTGATTGCAGCAGTTAGTGGTGATCGTTTTTTTAGCGCGGTAAAATCGAAACTGGGCGCCTCCTTAAGCTTTTCTGGAATGGTGAACACCGTTGCCATAAATAAGGATATAGGTAGGTCCAGCTCGCAGAATATTTCCCTCGAGGGTCGATGGTCCACCGGGCTGCATTTTCCCGTTAACCTGGAAATAAGGTCCAGGGTGCAACGATCCAGTGGAACGTGGAGAAATGGCCCTGCAAATACCAACTGGCTGTTTACGCTGCAACCGAAACTTAAAATAAAGGGCGGGACTAAGGCTTACGGGGCTTTCGTCTGGAGTTACTTTCGATTGTCACGGGGAAACAGCTTTAACGGCCTCGATCTGTTCATGAATTACAGGCTCAATAAGGTCTGGAAATTGGAGGTTCTGGGGAATAACCTGCTCAATTATATTTCCGTTCAGGAAAAAACGGTTGTGCCATATGGGTTTTCACTGACTGGGTTTAGGGTGGTGAGACGTTATCTGGTATTGAGGGTAGACGTTCAGTTATAACAAAAAAAATCCCGCCGAAGCGGGATAACGTCCAAACCAGTTGCAAGTCCACCAAATCGCAAATATTTATATAATCAGCTATTGTGAAACGAAGCTATTTCGTACTCATCAAGCAATACTTCCTGTTGCTGGGGGGCAGATTTTCCTTTCTGTTCTATACGGGCTTGTCTTTCTTTATAAATTCCGATGATTCCCATTACAGCAATCCATGCAATAGCTACTTTCTTTACAAAATTTTTCATTGACCCCTGTTTACATTATGATAGACAACATTTAACAGCCAAATGTTGTACCACAAGGCAAAAAAATTAGGGATCTGTTACAATTTTGTCTGTTAATTATTTTGCCGGTGAGGTTTTGCCAAAAAGATCATCAACAACACCGTCAATGTCACCCATATGTTCCTTCAATGCTGAACCGCCTTTAGTCTTAAGTTCTGCAAAATATTCCTTGGCTTTTCCGGCCAGGCCTTCAGCCTCAGACTTCATATCTTTTGCTTTAGCCTTTATGTCAGTCATTAGTTTCTCTTTTTCTTCTTCAGTCATTGTGGCGTACTTAAAAGCTGCAACTCCGGCAGCGGCACCCAACAGAAATGTTGCGATATGTTTTGAATCGACTCCCATAATTAAAGATTTTTTGATAGCGTTATGGCAATTAGATTTGCAACCTGAAGTTACAATAAATGATAAAATGGTATTTAACTGTATTCGTTAATGTTATCCTTTTCCCTGCCCTTTTTGCTCAAAAGCCTGTACCGCTTACTTATACAAAGGGTTATTTCAGGTATCCTTTAGCTATTGAACCCAGGCTGAACGCTAATTTCGGTGAAATGCGGCCGAATCACTTCCATATGGGACTTGATCTGTTCACACTCCGCAAAGAAAACCTCCCCATTTATGCCGCTGCTGAGGGATACATTTCCCGTGTAAAAATAGAGGCAGGTGGATTTGGCAATGCCATTTACATCGCTCATCCCAACGGGATGTCAACTTTATATGCCCATATGAACAGTTTTATGCCGGTGCTTGAGAAATACGTGAAGCAACAACAGTACGATTCCGAAAGCTGGGCTATGGACCTTAATATCCCATCATCCCTGGTACCCGTCAAAAAAGGTGATTTTATCGGATATAGTGGTAATACAGGAGGATCCCAAGGGCCACACGTACATTTTGAGATTCGTGAAACATCCACAGATAAGTGTTTGAACCCTTTGTTATTTGGTTTTAATATTCCAGATAATGTACCTCCCGATATTTACAAGGTGGCACTATACAACCGCAGCATCAGCAGCTACGAACAATCACCTGTTTATTTGACACTCCAAAAAACTACCCAGGGCTATGTATCTGCGCCAGTGAAACTGAATTTTGATAAATTCACAATCGCTATTCAGGCAACTGACAGGATGAGTGGTGTGGCGAACAGTAATGGCATTTTCACTGCCACGTTATATGAAAATGAAAAAGCTATTGCCGGATTCAGAATAAATGGAGTGGGTTATGATGAAACACGATACATGAATGCGCACATTGACTATAAGACCAAATTGTCTGGTGGTCCTTATCTGCAATATCTTTATCCTTTACAGGGCGATATACTGGGCATTTATCCGTATGGTTCTGCGGGGAGTTATTATCAGCTTAACGATACGTCAAAGCATTACCTGCAACTTGAAGTGAAAGATCCATCTGGAAACACTTCAATGGCCAGGATTGTGGTGCAGAGATCATCTATTAAGCCTGCCACGGTACCCACTGGTATACTGATGAAGCCAGGAGACTTGAATGTTTATGAATCACCTGACCTACAGGTTTATCTGCCAGAAAAGACTTTATACGATTCCATTTATTTCCGCAACAGTGTTGCTGCAGGCGGTCAGCCAATGACATTTTCGCCCATCTATACGGTTCACTCGCCAACGACGCCATTGCACGATTATATTACTGTAAGTATTAAGCCCGATAAGACTATCCCGTATCCATTAAGAAGCAGGATGCTATTTAAGAAAGTTATCCGGGACAACATAAGTGTAAAAAAAGCGGATTGGGTGATGGGAATGTACGCAGCAAAGGTCAGGGAATTTGGCATGTTTCAACTCCTTGCTGATGATCAGGCACCGGTGATTTCTGGGATCGCACCCGGTGCAGATTTATCCAGGGCAACAAAAATCACCATCTATGTTAAAGATAACAACGATCAGGTAAATAACTTCAGGGCTGAACTTGATGGTAAATGGTTACGGTTTGTCCAACGCGGCAATACATTTACCTATGGTTTTGACGAATATTGTTCCCGGGGTGAACACGAACTTAATATTTCTGTTAAAGACGAAGCCGGAAATACAACAACCCGGTCATATACATTCAAAAGATAAAATACATTTATGCTAACAGAAGGTATGAAGGCTCCTTCGTTTTCCGGAAAAGACCAGGATAATAATAAGATCACTTTAGCTGATTTCAAAGGAAAGAAATTAGTCCTTTATTTTTATCCTGAAGATGATACGCCTACCTGTACAGAACAGGCCTGTAACCTCAGGGATAACTATTCGTTGCTGAAAAAAAATGGATTTGAAGTAGTTGGTGTTAGTCCGGACGCTGGCGCAAAACACCTAAAGTTCCAGTCTAAATATAAACTTCCATTTACGCTAATCGCAGATCCGGAAATGAAGATCATTAACAAGTATGGGGTATGGGGCGAGAAAAATATGTACGGAAGAAAATACATGGGAATTATCAGAAACACTTTTCTGATCAATGAAAAAGGAATTCTTCAAGCCATTATCAAGAAGCCAAAAGTAAAGCAGCACGGAGAAGAAATCATCAGGCGTTTTAATGAAGCCAGAGTGTTAAAGGGAATCCAATAATGGTATAGCATGCAACACAAAAAAGCCGTTATCCATCAAGCCATTATGGATATGGGAAATCAGCGGGTTAACATCAGGGAAAATTCATGGATGGCATGGTTAGCCGCAAAAAAACTTGGCGCAAATAACATGGCCATTACGATCGGCAATACGATCCATCTTCATAAGACGGCAAAAGCAAATTTTTTAAACAACGAAAGGTGGGTTAAACATGAATTGAAACATATAGAGCAATTCAGGCACTATGGTTATCTCAAATTTATCATTTTATACGTTGTTGAAAGTGCGAGAAGAGGATATTATTCCAACCGCTTCGAAGTGGAAGCCCGGAAGGCCGAAGAAAGCCATATTGAAATGTGGGGAATGTGATGAATGTAGCAAATGTGGAGATGGTCTGGCAAGCATATGTTGATATCTTAGAAAATTAAATCCTTAATTGAGCATAACCTGCATGGAGTGAATTTTCTCACAACAACCACGAAACCTCACCGTAGTTTAAGGATTCCGGAATAGCGGTAAACACTTCCAGTTGTCCATTTTTACTGACGCCTTCTATACGGGCTTCGAAAGTCCTGTTGCTTTGTTTCAGTTTCACCACTTCACCCCTCTTATATAATGCTTTATTGTACTCATCAACTAACCCGGCCTCATTGTCTAATAGTAGCTTCCAGCTTTGTTGTAAT
>JANMMA010000018.1:0-7310 GCA_031372815.1 Sphingobacteriales bacterium | reverse complement strand
CTGGTGTAAAACTCTATTCGTCTTTTAGCTTTAAGTCCGATTTTTTTTGCCAGGTCGAGGTTTCCGGTAAAAACATATCCGGTATATCCACCACATTTCTGCTTCATGAAATCACCAATGCGGCCATACGTTTCTTCGAGGTCCATGATCTGTCCTAATCTTTCTCCATATTCAGGATTCACATAGAATATTCCTTCCACACCAGGCGGTATCTCGGTTTCAGCAAAATCGCAGACAGAAAAATCGATGAGATCGGCAACACCCGCGGCTACTGCATTCCGTCTGGAGTTTTCAATTGCCCTTGGATTATAGTCAGTGGCAATAATGCGCAGTCCGGGTATGTCCAATATCTGTTCTTCCAGCATTGCATCTTCCCGCTGGTAAACTTTTTCATCATAGTCGTTCAGGTGCATAAAAGCGAAATTGGGACGAAACAATCCCGGCCTCCTGTTAGTGGCAATCATGGCCGCTTCTATGGCAATTGTTCCCGAGCCACACATGGGGTTTACAAAAGGTGATCGTCTGTCCCACCGCGTTGCGTAGACTGTTGCTGCAGCCAGTGCTTCAAGCATGGGCGCCTGCCCAGGTATTTTACGGTAGCCGTGCCTTCCCAGTGAATCACCGGAGGTATCGATAAAGACTTCTGCGTGTTCATTCTTCCAGAATAAGTGGATGACTGCTCCGATCAATGCTGATCCTGTTTCAGGGCGACTTCCTCGTTTATCCCGCAATCGGTCTACCACAGCATCCTTCACCCGCAAATTGGCAAACATACTGTTGTTAATGGTCTCATTATTGACATTACTGGTGATCGAAAAATAACCATTTTCTGGCAGGATTTCCTCCCATGGGTATTCCCTCAAGGTGTTATAAATGGCATCTGCATCGATGGCTTCAAATTTTTGCAGGCTGAACAAGACCTGGCTGGCGCATCGTAGGTTGAGGTTCAGTTTGATGCAATCATTCAAGCTTCCTTTCAATCGGACTCCCGTTATAAAGGTTTCCTCCGTTTTAAATCCAAGTTCCTTTATCTCCATTTCCAAAAAAGGCGCAAGTCTTTTTGAGCAGGTAATTATAATGGATGAATTGCCGGTAAATAAACTCATGTAAGTTTAAAGGTAAGCTATACATCAGATAAGTGTAATGACATATGGATCAGAGAAGGGGAGGCATGATCATTACCTGCCTTTTTATACATCCCATTGATTTACGATTTTTTATCTTGGTTAGGAATTCATAATTTTCGAAATAAGAGAACTGCACCATTCGAATAGTAATTTAAAATCTTTGATATCTATTTTCATGAACAGAATATTCAGGACTGCTATAACCATTATTTCCCTTACCATGTTTGTAAATTTCCTGTTTGCTGCGGGAATGGGGGTATATAAAACCTTTCATGCTTTCACTGTTTTGTATACTGAAGGTGCTGAAGCAAGGCCGGGTATCCATGTCCTGGAGTCTCTTGACCTTTTTCTTATAGGATTGGTGTTTCTTATTGTTTCATTGGGGTTTATGAAACTTTTCTATCCTGAATTTAAATGGTTCCATAGTTTACATCTGCCCTGGCTAAAGGTGGATGACTTTGTACAGTTGAAACAACTCACCTGGAATGCCATACTTCTGACCTTGCTGATTGTCTTCGGCTCGCATGTACTGAAGGGAAATGGCCAGCTTGAGTGGAATATGCTCATTATCCCGATAGCGGTGGCTTTATTCTCTATTAGCGCAAAACTGCTCAAACATTGAATTTTTTGATACATTACAGTGCGCGGGTAAATCTCCATTAATTTAAAAATATCATTATGAAAAGAAGGGTGTTTCTTCAGGGCCTGTCACTGAGTGTGGCCGGCATATATTCAGGTCAGTTATTTGCAGGTCATAAAAAAAAACAACCACTCGGCATTCAGTTATATACTGTAAGGGCTGAACTTTCAAAAAATCTGGAAGGGACGCTCGAAAAGCTTGCAGCTCTTGGCTATAAGAATCTCGAACTGTTTGGATACAATGGAAAGTTCTTCGGGAAATCTGCTGCTGAATTCAGAACCATACTGAAGAATACAGGGCTTACTGCCATAAGTTCACACCATACAACCGGCCTGGGTATGAAAGGTAAGGGCACCCTCACAGACGGATGGGACAAAGCCATTGAAGACATAGACACCGTAGGCGGAAAATATATGGTGTGCTCATACCTTTTCCCAAATGAAAGAACTCCTGAAATTTATAAATCTATGCCCGAGCTTTTAAACAAGTCTGCCGTAGCTACAAAAGCTGCAGGAATACAGTTCGCTTACCATAATCACGACTTCGAGTTTGAGAAATATGGCGACAGTACTGTATTTGACTTTTTACTGACAAACACCAACAAGGACCTCGTCAAAGCGGAACTGGACCTTTACTGGATCTCTAAAGCAGGCCGGGATCCAATCGAATTCTTTGAAAAATACCCCAACCGCTTCCCATTGTGGCACGTAAAAGACATGGCTGCGGAGGATAAAGCCATAACAGAAGTTGGGCATGGTACCATCAACTTCGACCGCATTTTTGCTGCAAGGAAAAAAGCCGGTATGAAGCACTGGTTTGTTGAGCAGGATACCAGCAAAGGCGACATGTTTGAAAGTATTACCAGCAGCAGGGATTATCTCGCTAAGAAAAAATATTAAATGCCTTACTCACTAATCTAATTGAGATTTCGATATGAATTTGGAACCGAGGTTAACCATATCGGCTGATAGAAAACTGGTGGGTAATAGAGTAATGACGTCATTGACGGACAACAAGACTTCAGAGTTGTGGAGTTCCTTTATGCCTGAAAGAAAATCCATTCAGCATCAAGTTGATGACGATCTTATTTCTATGAGTATTTATGGAAGCGATTACTTCAACCCTTTTGATCCGGCAAATGTGTTTGAGAAATGGGCAGCTGTTGAAGTGAACAGGTTTGAAAATATTCCGCAAGGCCTGGAGTCATTAAAAGTGAAGGGCGGACTATACGCTGTATTTCATTATAAAGGGTTAAGCACTGATACTGCCGTTTTTGATTACCTTTTCAATACCTGGCTGCCAGCATCTAAATATGAGTTGGATGACAGGCCGCATTTTGAAGTCCTTGGCGATAAGTATAAAAATGGTGAGCCTGATTCAGAAGAAGATATCTGGTTACCTATCAGGCTACGCACCTTAGAATCAATATAGACAATGCAGGCAGTTCTTGGCGTCATTTTCCATTTCATCGGAGGCTTTGCCTCAGGAAGTTTTTACATGCCCTATAAAAAAGTGAAGGGCTGGAACTGGGAAAGTTATTGGATCGTAGGGGGGATATTTTCCTGGCTCATTGTGCCTCCACTTGCTGCATTCTTAACAGTCCCGGGCTTTGTAGAGATTATTAAAGAAACTTCTTCCGATGTTATCAGGTATACGTTACTGTTTGGTGTGTTATGGGGTTTTGGCGGACTGACTTATGGGCTGGGGGTGCGATACCTGGGAATGTCGCTCGGCAATTCTGTGGTACTCGGTTTTTGCTCTGCTTTCGGTGCATTGGTCCCGTCCATTTATTATAATTTTTACCCGGCACCCGGGAAAACAACATTAAGCGATCTCCTGACTACTAATTGGGGACAAATCGTACTTGCGGGCGTAGTATTATGTCTTGTTGGAATTTATATCTGTGGAAGGGCAGGTATGCTAAAAGAAAAGGAAATGTCGGAAGACCGCAAGAAAGCATCCGTTGCAGAGTTCAGCCTTGTGAAAGGATTAATTGTAGCTATATTTTCGGGTATTATGAGCGCCTGTTTTAATTTCGGTATAGAAGCTGGAAAGCCAATGGCAGAAGCTGCTGTAGTGCAGGGAATGAATCCATTGTTCCAAAATAACGTCACTTATGTAGTGTTGTTGTGGGGCGGACTGGCGACCAATTTCATTTGGTGCATGATATTGAATTTCAGGAACAAAACTTTTGGAGATTACGCTAATAATAAAACACCATTATCAAAAAATTACCTTCTTTCTGCCCTTGCAGGGACAACCTGGTTTCTACAGTTTTTCTTTTACGGAATGGGAGAAAGTAAACTGGGAAATGGTGCAAGTAGCTGGATTCTTCACATGGCATTTATCATTTTGGTGGCTAACATGTGGGGGATTTTTCTAGGCGAGTGGACTGGTGTAAGCCGTAAGACCAAAACAACAATTACCGTTGGAATTATAACCATTATACTATCGGTTATGCTTGTGGGTTATGGTAATTCGCTTAAATAGTGATGACAGTCCGTTCTAACATGGTAATGATTCGCTTAAGTAATATCGGCCATTGATTTTAAACATTTTATTATGTCGTCAGCGGAAGCAAATATATATACGCACGTAAGTTATCTATGGGACGAAAAAAAAGCTGCAGAACTCGCCGGAGACGAGGTGGGACTGCTTGTTTACAGGTCGAACCTACTGGGTGCGGATCTAAGACTAACTAATTATGGTGGCGGAAACACGTCGTGTAAGGCAACCGGAAAGGACCCTTTAACCGGACATGAAGTTGAAGTCATGTGGGTAAAGGGAAGTGGTGGGGACCTTGGTACAATGAAAAGAGATGGATTGGCTGCACTGTATGTGGAACGTTTACGTAGTCTCACCAATGTTTATCGTGGGCTTGATCACGAGGACGAAATGGTGGAACTCTTCAACCATTCCCTGTATGACCTGAAATCAAAAGCACCATCTATCGATACGCCACTGCATGCATTTCTTCCGTTCAAACATATTGATCATCTCCACCCCGACGCGGCCATTGCCATTGCAGCAGCTAAAGACGGAGAACAAATAACAAAAGATTTATTTGGCGGAACAATTGGCTGGGTACCGTGGCAGCGACCAGGTTTTGACCTGGGGTTAAAATTAAAGAAATGCCTGGACGACAACCCAGGTATTAAGGGTATTATGCTTGGCTCCCATGGACTGTTTACCTGGGGAAATACAGCGTATGAAAGCTATGTAAATACGCTGGATATTATTGAAACTTGTGCGGCATACCTGGAGGAGAAAATCGGTGCACAAAATCAGGTTTTTGGCGGGCAGAGAATATCTGCTTTAGCGCCTTCACAAAGGAGACGCGTCGCCGCGGAGTTGACGCCCATACTTCGTGGTTTTTGTTCCTCACTTCAATCCATGATAGGACATTTTACCGATGATGAAAGGGTTTTGGAATATGTGAACTCAAATGATCTCGATAGGCTTGCGCCTATGGGAACGAGCTGTCCGGATCATTTCCTTCGGACAAAAATATCTCCTTTAATATTGAGTCTTTCACCGGGTGAAAATCTCAGCGACTATAAACAGGTAAGGGAAAAAATTACGCCTTTATTTGATGAATACAGGACAATGTATAGTGGTTATTATCAGACATGTAGACATGGAGACAGTCCACCAATGCGTGATCCTAACCCTGTAGTAATTCTGTATCCCGGCGTAGGCATGTTCACCTTTGCAAAAGACAAGCAGACCGCCAGGGTAGCTGCAGAGTTTTATATTAATGCGATCAACGTTATGAAAGGTGCCGAGGCTATTTCCGAATATACTTCATTGCCCCGCCAGGAAGCTTTTAACATTGAGTATTGGTTGCTTGAAGAAGCCAAATTACAGAGGATGCCAAAGCCCAAAGCCCTGAGCGGAAAAATTGCCCTCATCACCGGAAGTGCCGGCGGCATTGGCAAAGCCATTGCAAGAAAGTTTGCCAGTGAAGGTGCATGTGTGATATTGAACGATATCAATGCAGAAAGACTAGACGCCGCTGTTGATTCTTTTCAGAAAGAATTCGGAAAAGATCTTATCGCCAACACCCTCCTCAATGTAATGGATGAACATTCGATTGAAGAAGCATTTAGTGCGTCGGCAATTGCTTTTGGCGGAGTGGATATTGTGGTCAACAATGCAGGGATCAGTATTTCAAAACCGATTATTGATCATAGTGTGGAAGAGTGGGACAAGCTTTACGACATTTTGGTCAGGGGACAGTTTTTAGTGTCTAAATACGGCATCCGTATAATGCAAAAACAGTCGATGGGTGGAGACATTATCAATATTGTATCAAAAAATGCGATTGTTGCCGGGCCCAACAACACCGGATATGGAAGTGCAAAAGCTGCACAGGCCCACCTGGGTCGACTTATGGCAGCAGAGCTTGGCGCAGACAATATTAAAGTTAATACGGTTAATCCTGATGCGGTGATCACCGACAGTAATATCTGGAGCGGAGGTTGGGCAGAAGGCCGGGCGAAAGCATATGGCATTACGGTGGAAGAACTGCCAGCATACTATGCTAAACGGACCCTGCTCAATGAAACAATTCTGCCGGAAGACATTGCCAATGCATGCTTTGTTTTTGTTGGCGGATTATTGAGTAAGTCGACCGGAAATACCCTGAATGTCGATGGCGGCGTCGCAGCAGCCTTTCTTAGATAATCATAATAGCAGCCTATGCAACTGGACCAATCACGAATAGCGGAAAGCAATGGTCATCTTATGGCCAGGCATAAAAAACATTTTGACATTGTTGCTTCTGAAATACCGGGCATCGATATTGTCATTCAAAAGCTAATGGATTTCAATGTGGCTATACCTTCCTGGGCATTGGGAACAGGGGGCACAAGGTTCGCAAGATTTTCTGGTCCGGGTGAGCCCGGGAACCTGGAACAAAAAATGGAGGACGTTGGACTGCTTCATGCTTTGAACCGATCCAGCGGAGCTATCTCCCTGCATATTCCCTGGGACATCCCGAAAGACTATCAGGCCATCAGGAACCTGGCTGCAAGATTTGGAATAGGTTTCGATGCAGTCAATTCAAATACTTTCCAGGATCAGAACGAACAGCAACACAGTTATAAATTCGGTTCGTTGCAACACGTAAACAAGGCTATAAGGCAGCAGGCCATCGACCATAATATTGAAGTGATCCGCCATGGTGTAGAACTGGGGTCTAAGGCACTTACTGTATGGCTGAGCGATGGCAGTTGTTTCCCCGGACAGTTGAATTTCAGGAAAGCGTTTCAGCATACGCTGGACGGGTTGCAGTCGATTTATGCTGCATTACCAAACGACTGGAAAATGTTTGTGGAATACAAGGCTTATGAACCGAATTTTTATTCCATGACGGTAGGAGACTGGGGGCAGTCATTGTTGTATGCAAATAAACTCGGCCCAAAGGCATTTACATTAGTAGACCTTGGCCACCATCTGCCGAATGCAAACATTGAACAGATCGTATCACTTTTATTGATGGAAAAAAAATTGGGTGGGTTTCATTTCAACGATAGTAAATA
>JANMMA010000472.1:0-6684 GCA_031372815.1 Sphingobacteriales bacterium | reverse complement strand
CATCCCGTCTCGCGTGTCCCACACCGCCCATTAAAATTATCCAGCGGACAAACCCAGAGGGAATCATCCCTATAGAGTTTGCGGGGGACATCCAAAAACGATTTTCGGGTAGCCGTGGTATTTACTTCGATGATTTGCATGCAGTTTTCTTGGTGGCAAAGGTAATGATAAAGCAAAATTATTGTCTAAACAGGTCAGGATAGTCAGATATGATGCCATCCACCCCCATCGCTTTCAAACGGTCGATATTGTTTTTGTCATTGACCGTCCATGGAATGATCTTCATCCCATTCTTATGGCACCAGGTCACCAGTTCGGGGTTTACCAGGGAATATTCCGGGCTATAAATGGAAGGTGTAAAACCCAATGACACAAGGTTCTCTTGCGCTGTATTTTTATTAAATCCTTCCACCAACAATGCTGTTCTGACACCGGGATATTTTCTGTGCATTACCTGTAGCGTGCGTACATCAAAGGATTGTATTATTGTTCTTCGTTCAATCTTCTTTTTCATGATCACACTCATCAACAAATCCGTAAACGGTTCGGGTGACGGATGAAAAATATTATCGGTGGATGGCATTGATTTGGTCTCAATGTTATATTGAACCAGGGGCAGTTTGTTTAGTGCGATATACTGTTCAACTGAGTCGATCAGGTTTTCGAGAAGCGGTTTGGCAACCTTTATTCGTTCCTGCCGCGGAAAGCGAAGATGTGGTTTCAATCCTACATCCCAATGCTGGATCTCCTGGTAATCCATTTGATAAAGGTTATATTGCTTTTCATCTTTTGGCATGATGGTATTGCCTTCCGGGCTGGTTGAAATTTCCCATCCAAAAAATGGTTCATGAGAAACCACCACTTGTTGGTCTTTGCTGATCACCGCGTCCATCTCAAGCGTAGTGACACCCAATTGCAGGGCCCTGACCATTGCAGGTATAGTATTTTCGGGCATCAGGCCACGACAGCCCCGATGGCCCTGCATGTCAAAAACCGGTAACACTATGTTTTGTTGTGGTGGTTTGCATTGTATGCCTACTAAAACAACAGCCAAAAGCAAGGCTCGGGATAATCGGGCGGTATCGTACATTTGCACACATTTACGGATAACAAGTTAAGCAATAGGATGATGATCGTATCGAAAATAAGGACAACCGTTTTAACCGCATTGGAAAAGATATATGGGCAACCTTTTGGGGAGGATGCATTCCAGGTTAATCAGACCAAACCTGAATTTGCAGGCGACTATACCGTAGTCCTTTTCTCCCTTATCAAAGCACTGAAAAAATCGCCGGAACTACTGGGACAGGAACTGGGAGAATTCCTGGTCAGGGAGAATGCGGATTTCTACAGCGAGTACAATGTCATCAAAGGTTTTCTGAACTTATCTGTAGTAGATGAATATTGGATGGATATCATTACGAAAGATTATAGCAATACCTGTTATGGCAGAGGCGAGCAGAAAAAAGAAAAAGTAATGGTTGAATATTCTTCTCCCAATACTAACAAGCCTTTACACCTCGGTCATTTACGAAATAATTTCCTCGGCTGGAGTATCGCTGAAATCCTTAAAGCCAAAGGACACGAAGTCATTAAATCCTGCATTGTAAACGATAGGGGTATTCACATATGTAAAAGTATGGTTGCCTGGAAGTGGTTTGGCAACGGCGCTACACCTGCCACTCAACACCAGAAAGGAGATCATTTTGTAGGCGACTACTACGTGAGGTTCAACGATGAATACAAAAAAGAAATTGAAGTGCTGGTGAGCCAGGGAATTACTCGGGAGGTGGCAGAAAAAGATGCTCCTATCATGAAGGCAGCGCAGGAAATGCTGGTTCTTTGGGAAGCTGGTGATCCTGAAGTATTGGCCATCTGGACAGACATGAACAGTTGGGTATACGCAGGCTTTGAAGAAACCTATAAAAGGATCGGTTCAGATTTTGACCGCACTTACTATGAAAGTCAAACTTACCTGTTAGGAAAAAGAATGGTGCAAGATGGACTGGAAAAAAATGTTTTCATTCAGAAAGAAGACGGTAGCGTATGGATTGATCTTACAGCAGAGGGGCTCGATGAGAAGATCGTACGCAGGCGTGATGGTACAGCAGTGTATATTACCCAGGATATCGGTCTTGCAGTCGACAAGTACAACGAATACAAGTGTGATGAAAGTATTTATGTGGTAGGTGATGAACAGAATTACCACTTCAAGGTACTTAAACTGATTTGCGAAAAGCTGGGTATTGCTTCTGCAAAAGGAATCTACCATCTTTCTTATGGAATGGTGGAACTTCCTTCCGGTAAAATGAAAAGCCGGGAAGGAACCGTAGTTGATGCGGATGAACTGATTGATGAAATGATTAGTATTTCTGCCAGCCATACCCAGGAACTGGGAAAAGTAAAAGATTTCACACCCGAAGAACTTAAAGATCTTTATGAAACGATCGGAATGGGTGCGCTAAAATTTTTCCTGCTCAGGGTAGATCCAAAAAAGAAAATGATCTTTAACCCTGAAGAATCCATCGACTTTCATGGTTTCACGGGTCCTTTTATTCAGTATACCCACGCCAGAATCAGATCGATATTACGCAAAGAGCAGCCATCGACTGAAAGTCCATCTTTTACCAGCTTACTTCCACTGGAAAAGCAGTTGATCGTAAGTGTAGAACAATTTGAATCGGTGATTGAACAGGCTGCAGCGGAACATAATCCCTCTGTACTTGCCATATATGTTTTCAACCTTGCAAAAACATTCAATTCATTTTATACAGAACATTCCGTTACCCAAGCAGAAACACCAGAGAAAAAACAGATCAGGCTCCGGTTATGCCTTTTCACCGCTAATGTGATCAGGTCAGCCATGGGATTGCTCGGTATACGTGTGCCCGAACGCATGTAATTTTTATGAAAGTATGTAAATTTGTTGTTGTAACTTGATAGTACACAACAAATAATCCCTTAAGATATTGTTCAGACATTTAAAACAGTCACCATGAATAATAGTCATCCAGACACCGGCTTTCATGCCCCAGCCAATACAGTAAATGGACTGTTAACCACCGGAAGAATTTTATTTGAAGGCCATAGTTCCGCCGTCTCAGATCCACAGATAATATCAGGAAAATATCAGGGAAGAGATATAGCGATAACACTTTCTCAATTCAGGGGAATAGTCAGCCGTTTACATGACGAGCTGTTTGAAATGGGTATTCATAAAGGCACCCGGATAATGCTGGTATCTTTTTCGTCTACCTCTGAACTTTTGAAAACAATATATTTTGTTTCACTGGTCACCATGGGTGCAAAAGTATTTATGCCAAGGAAATGTGGTACTGATGAATTGATAGATTGGATCAATAAAACATCACCTGAGTATGCATTGATACCCGGAAAAGAACTGATCAGTCACGTGGATAATGAAGCAGAAAATACCATGCTTCTGGCCATGAATGAAATGTTTATTTCAAGCCATGTAGCTTTATTGGATACGGTTTCTTCTTTTCCACTGGATAAATTTATATCTAGCGGAGCATACCTGTCTATGCATGGTGATGGTGGCCGATACCAGGTTTATAAGCAGGTAAGGCCTGAAGATGAAGCATTGATTTTAAATTTCCCAGGCATCAATGGAAACTCCGCATTGAAGACTTATACACAGGAAGAAATTGTACTGCAGCCCATTCCTGTTAAGCTACCTATTTCAACACTATTCCGCCTAGCGGAGGAAGATGAACCTTCAGTTCATAAATCATCGCGTCCTTATCTTTAACCGTAGTTACAGGTTCTGGATTGTAAACATTATCTGTACCGTAATATTTTTTATTGTCTGAATTAAATATCTCCTTCCAGGACGATTTACCTTTTACTTCAACAGTCCAGTCATTCCTTACTTCAGGTGTCATATTTAAGATGATGAGGACATCATCTTCAGGATCTTTTCCTTTTCGACGAAACGTAATCACTGACTCTGCACGATGACTGAGGTCGATCCATTCAAACCCTCCTTTATCGAACTGCAGTTCGTATAACGCTGGTTCATTTTTATATAAAAGACAGAGATCTTTCACACAGGTCTGCATTTTTTTGTGACCATCGAACTTCAGTAAATCCCAGTCCAGTTCGGATTTGTAATTCCACTCGGATGTTTGGCCGAATTCATTGCCCATGAACAATAATTTTGCCCCGGGATGGGTGAACATATACAAGTACAGCAGGCGCAGGTTCGCAAATTTTTGCCAGTCGTCTCCCGGCATTTTATACAGCATTGGCGACTTACCATGCACTACTTCATCATGGCTCAGTGGCAGCATGAAATTTTCATCATAAAAATACATCAGACTGAAGGTGAACTGATCCTGCTGAAACTGCCTGAATAATGGATCCTGTTTGAAATACTTAAGTGTGTCGTGCATCCATCCCATCATCCATTTCATTCCAAAGCCAAGCCCGTCTTTCCATGTAGGGCTTGAAATGCCGGGCCAGTCCGTAGATTCCTCAGCAATTGTCTGAACATCAGGGAAGTCCCGGTATATTGTTTCATTAAGGTCCTTCACAAAAGCAATGGCTTCAAGGTTACCATTACCGCCATGCTCATTTGGTTCCCATTCTCCCTGTTTACGGGAATAGTCTAGCCGTAGTATAGAAGATACCGCATCAACACGGATACCATCGATATGAAATTTTTCAAACCAGTACCTTGCGTTACTGATCAGAAATGATTTAACCTCTCCCCTTTTATAATTGAATATGTAGCTGTTCCAGTCGGGGTGATAACCCTTACGCATATCCGCATATTCGTATGTATGCGTACCATCGAACATGAAGAGTCCGTGTGAATCATAAGGAAAATGAGAAGGCACCCAATCGAGGATCACTCCAATGCCTTCGCGGTGGAAATAATCGATCATCGCCATAAACTCCTCCGGATGTCCAAATCGTGAAGTTGGCGCGAAATAACCTGTCCCCTGGTAGCCCCAGCTACCGTCGAACGGAAACTCCATCACGGGCATCAATTCGATATGGGTAAAGCCCATTTCTTTTACATAAGGCACCAGTTGCTCGGCAATCTGCCAATACGTAAAATATGACTCCTCATCATTTTTATCGGGTCGTTTCCAGCTTGGCAAATGAACTTCGTAAACAGTATAGGGAGCGTCCAGCGCATTATTTTTCATCCGGCCTTCCATCCATTTACTATCATTCCACTCGAACTCAAAGTTCCACGTAATGGTTGCCGTTTTGGGTTTCATTTCCCAGAAGTAACCATAAGGGTCACCCTTATCAATCTTCACCCCCTTATAACCTGTGATATGGTATTTATATACTTCGCCACGGTTCACGTGGGGAATGAATCCTTCCCATATTCCACTTTTATCGAGCCTTACAAAAAGCTGGTGCTTATCGGTATCCCAGGTATTGAAGTTACCCATCACCGCAACCGCAGTTGCATTGGGGGCCCACACAGCAAAATAAGTTCCCGGTGTTCCGAGTACTTCTATCTGTTTGTTGCCAAAGAATTCATACGAGTTATACAGGGTGCCTTGTTGAAAATTGCGAATGGCTTCCTCTGTGAACAGGGAGTAATTCCATACCGGCTTTTGCGCATCAACAAAATGCTCCTCTTCATATTTTTTGCTGACTGCGGAAGTATTCAACGGCATATTTTCAATGAGTCGACTAGTATCCGAATTACCTGCCTGGTGTATTGGTGTATTTGCCATAGCGCACTGTTTTAACATTAACTTACGATATTCTAATATACTGCTTATCAAAATACGATTAGTTTTATTATCATATGCTTATGAGGTCAACCACCATCCTGACTATTGTATTTTTAATGTTTTGTTTTTCGTCTGTTGCCCAGATTGGATCTATTGCCGGCAGTATTACAGATTCCGTAAATAAAAAACAACTCTACAACAGTTCGATCATACTGTTGCGAAAAACAGACTCCGTCCTTGTTGCCTTCAGCCGCTCAAGGCAGGATGGCAACTTTCACATTACCCCACCGGATACGGGCCGATATCTCATCCTGATTAGTTTTCCAGGATTTGCAGACTATTCAGATGACGTGAATTTATCTGCCAGTAACCTGGATCTGGGCACTGTATACCTGACACCGAAAAGTAAACTGATGGAGGAGATCATCGTGAAAAAAACCATTCCTGCCATCAGGTTCAAAGGGGATACAATTGTCTATAAGGCAGACAGTTTCAGGGTACAGCCTGGAGCAACCATAGAAGACCTGCTGAAAAGGCTACCGGGTATTGTTGTAGATAAAAATGGCAAGATCACGGCGCAGGGGGAAACCGTAAAAAAAGTGATGGTTGACGGTGAAGAATTCTTCAGCGACGATCCAACGATTGCGACAAGAAACCTGCTTTCGAACATGGTGAATGACGTTGAAGTGTTTGATAAAAAGAGCGACCAGGCTGAGTTTACGGGTATTGATGACGGACAAAAAACGAAGACCATCAACCTTTCACTCAAAGAAGACAAGAAAAACGGCTATTTTGGAAAAGCAGAGGCGGGGAGCGACTTTAATAAATACTGGAACAATAATGTAATGGCCAACCAGTTCAAAGGCAAAAGAAAAATATCCGGATATGGAATGATGTCGAGCAATAATAAAACGGGGCTGGACTGGCAGGAAAACATGAACTACGGGGGAAATGGTAATAT
>JANMMA010000470.1:0-6313 GCA_031372815.1 Sphingobacteriales bacterium | reverse complement strand
CTGCGCGCCGCCTTGTCCCGCGCGCAGATCGCGGTGACCCTGCTGCCCAAGACACCCGAGACCGAGAACATCCTGAACGCCGAAACCCTTGGCTTCCTGCCGCGCGGCGCCGTCGTCCTGACCGCGAAGGTTCGCCTTTAGAGAAATGCTGCGGGGTTTATTGGCTGATAGTCGCACAACAATCACCTGGTCCGGCGCCGAAACAAAAACATCCCTTTGATAAACGATGCCATTCGATGTATAGGAAACACTGGTGATCCCGGTTTCCATATCAAGCCATCTTTTGTAGTTGGTAACGCTATCCTGGTTGTTGAAGAATAAGTGGAGGTTGGCCAGGCTCTGGTATTTCTGTTGTTCAACGGGATAACCCATCAGGTACCTGCCGAACAGATTATGCGCTGATAAATATTGCTCTTCAAACACATCTTTCCGGATTTGAGGCAACACTTTATAGCCATCTTTTACCACTGTGGAATAAGGACCACCGGTCCAGTATGTTTCTTCATTAAGTTGAATCCGTTCTTCGCCGTTTTTGCCAAACACCATTGCCCCGAGACGCCCGTTGCCTAGGGGCAGCGCGTCTTCCCATTTTTTAGCCGGTTCAGCAAACCATAATACTGTTGCCGGATTGAAACTTCGGGCTTTTATATCATCCGGGGTTACCATTTTCTGCGCTGGAAGAACGGTAGTGGTTATAAACAAAATGAAAAGGACGAAGAGTGTGCGACAATTCATGATGGAATCAATTAATGAATCTGCCATTTTCTTCAGCTTGGAATAGTTGATATTTTGTGGATCGTCGAGCGGCGTATGATAATCGGGGTGCAACAAGGTTGTATACATCAGTGCAGGAATACCAAGCCTTGCATGTGCGTTCCACCAACTCTTCCAAAGCTGCCAACTTTAGCATTCAGCAAACAATCAATTTTTAATTACACATTACGCCAAAAATATTATTGCCAAAAGTTGTTGCTGTGCCATACAGCTCCTTATAATCACAAAGGATATTAGCGTTCGCCTTATTGAATCTCACTTTTGCATTCAGCGTTATGCCGGAAGTATTTTGTAATAAAATACCGTAATCTACATTTGCATTGGCTTCATTATTATTTAAAACGACAGCACTTCCTCCATATGCATTGGATACAGTTATGCCGGTTCCTTCATTATTACTGGCAATACATTCGCTAACAGTAATTGTGGAGCCCATCGCATTACCGGAAACATTAATACCATCACCCCATGCATTCCTGAAATAACCATTGGATGTATTATTCCGGGCTTCGCAAGTTTTAACCAGGATTGAACTATTATCCCCGTTAACGCCACAAATCATCCCAAAAACAAGATTATTATTTGCACGGCAATTGGTTATTGAACTGTTCCCACTTGCACCAAATATTATGCCCTTCGAATTATTATTAGAAACACAGTATTTTATGAAGCTATTCGAACCCGACATAACTATTCCATGTGACATAAGATAATTTACTGTATAATCGCTGCCGTTTGTTACTGTGCAATAACTGAGCTGATTATTATCTCCCGTTAGCGATATCCCATAATTTCCGTATTTATTCACCTTACAATCAGATACCTTATTATTATTTCCTGATCCTAACAAGTAGATCCCGTCACTATTAATATCCTCTATAGTACATCCTGAAATTGTATTGCTATTAAAATCATCGACAAAAAGCATTCCTGCACCGCCATATGGGCTTGTATGAATTGAAATTATCCCTCCATTTCTAATAGTACAATCGATAATTTTATTATTAACCGAATTACTCATAAAAATATGCCCGATGGTGTTTGTACCGCCATAGATGGTATTCGACTTCAAAATGTTGCCCGAACAATTTGCCAGGTTAATACCCGTCATCAGAGTGTTCTGATCATCCCGTATGATATTATTGCTGATTTCGCAGCCGGAAACATTACGCATTAATATCAAACCACTATTGGAGCTGCTGAATATTGGATTGTTATCAAAAACCTCAGTTGCATTAACTATTGAAGTAAATTTATTGTTTAACACTTTACTACCTGCCCCATCGCCGCTTATGATAAGGTTTATCTTCAAATTAAGATCGCTGATAACTATATTATTGGCGAGAAAATAAATTCTGTTACCACTTATGGATGCGCCTACATCCCCTGCTATTTTAATACCCGGCCTGTCAACGAAAACATCGCCCTGGTCGGAAAGCTCACCATGTACAAATATCTTATCACCTGTTTTTGCATTATTGACGGCACTCTGCAGATTTGAATAATCTCCTGGAATATTAATTATTCCCACAGTACGATCCTTTTCAATCAAATCTGCCTGTTGGCTATTCCTGAACGCTAATCTTTCCGCTTTATATTTGTCGGCCATTTTAAAAATGGCTGAGGTCCGGTCACTGATGATCTTTGCTGAATTCCTGAATTTTAATGCATCTTTCGCTAAACCGGCTTCAATCTCGTCAAAAGATTTTTTCAGGTTATTTAGCCGATTTTCTGAGCCTAACGCATCATTGGGTTGTTGCTGATTTTCCTTTTTACAATTTGTGAATAGACCAATAGTCAGTAAGATACTGATGGTGAAAAATAGATTCTTTCTCATTGTGGTTGGTTTAGGTGTATGATAATATCCGGACTTAACAGGACGAGGTGCACTTGTCTTTTGCGGAGATTGGAACTTTAAGGGAAATTTGAACAATGAGTGGATAGAAATGACCAATAAGACGTCCGACTAATTATCCTGTCATGGTAAGTGATGACACAATGGATGGATGGATTTCGGGGATAAGCAAATCAATATTACAGGATTATATTCAATAAATTCAGAAAAAATGATTCAAGAAGAAAATACCTATCTTATAGAACAGATTCACCTATTCCCCCAACCTGACAATGAAGGCCTGCTTTCACCGAATTACGCTTCTTCACCACTACATCATCTTCTTAATCATTTTCCCCAACATCATCAATCCATAATTCGCATCCTCAGTCCATGGCTTGCCAAAACTGATGCGGATACAATTATTGTAATTGCAATTTGCTGAAAACAATTTTCCCGGTACAATAGAAATTTGATGCTTCATGGCTTCGGTCCGAAGCTTAAAGGAATTGATTTTTTTATCCAGTTGAACCCACAATAAAAATCCTCCCTGTGGGCGTGAGACCTTTGTCCCTTCGGGGAAATAATCAATGATGGCCTGCAGGTACCGAAGACTTTGCGTATGCAAGGCTCTTCGCATTGTTTTTAAATGATACTCATAACGGCCATGTTGCAGGTAATGCGCTGTAGCCGCCTGGGTAAGCGTAGGAGAACTGATATTATGAATTCGCTTTTCCTGTTTTACCTGCTCAATGAATTTACCCGGAATGACCCATCCAATACGATAACCAGGAGCCAAAGATTTAGAGAACGAGGAACAATGCATCACCCATCCTTTGGTATCATAATATTTACAGGTACGGGGACGATGCTGCCCAAAATACAATTCGCCATAAATATCGTCTTCAATCAGTGGTACCTGGTGTTTCGTGATGATCTCTACCAATTGCCGCTTATGCTCATCGGGCATGCATCCCCCCAATGGATTATTGAAATTCGGGATTACTACTAAGGCCTTAATGGGGCTTGTTTTCATTGCCTGCTGCAAACAATCAAGGTCCAGGCCGGTTACAGGAGAGGAAGCAATTTCTACAACTTTCATTCCCATACTTTCGAGCGATTGGTAGATGCCAAAATAATTAGGCGACTCTACCGCTACTGTATCACCCGGCTGCGTAACCGCTTTTATACACAGGGTAATTGCTTCCAGGCATCCGTTGGTAATGACAACCTCATCGGGCTTGATCTTACCTCCCCAGTTGAATGCAATTCGAGATATCTGTTTTCTTAATTCAAGGTTTCCCTGTGTATGCTCGTAGCCAATACATGAATCCTTATAATTGCGCAAGACATGCACTACCGACTTATTCAGTTTGGCAGTGGGCACTAGCGAAGCATCGGGTACTGCCAAAGCAAAGTTGATGATCTTCTGGTTGGAGGAAGCAATGTCGGCATACACAGAAGCAATCATCTCCTTAACGCTAATATCATGTGAAAGCGGATCGGGCTGGATCATTTTCGGCAGATCGGGATATCGCTTATAATTAAATCTCACATAATAACCCGATTTGGGCCTGGATTCAATCAAGCCCTTCCCTTCCAGGTAATAATAAGCCTGGAAAGCCGTGCCCATACTGATGCCATACTCATCACTCAATACACGTATAGAAGGAAGCTTGTCGCCAATGCGCAATACATCCTCTTCAATCATCTTTTCAAGGCGTCCTGCCACCTGCAAATAGAGGTGGTCGCTGCTGACAGTTGCTGACTTACCCATAGTTTAAAAATCTGATCTAGTCAAAAATACAAAAACTGAATCTGTTTTTACATTCGGATTTGTAAAATCTTTGTATTGGATTTCAAAAAATACTCGACTGTTTCGTACATCGTTACTTTAAAAAACTGATGCAATGAGCCATATTAAGATCGTTGATTTCCGTCCGGAACACCAGCCCTGGTTTGAAAAATTCAACAGGGCCTGGATAGAAGAATTATTTGAAATGGAGCCACTCGATGAATGGGTGTTGAAGCATCCGGAAAAAGCTATCCTGGAAGGAGGTGGCGCTATCCTGATGGCCGAATATGATGGTGTTCCTGCCGGTACAGTAGGATTACGTAGGGTAGATGAGGGTACCGTTGAATTCACAAAAATGGCCGTGGACATCAATTTCAGGCGAAAAGGAATGGCAGAGATGTTATGTTATGCCAGTTTTAAGAAAGCGGCTGAGCTCGGTGTTGGAAAAATCATTCTTTATTCCAATACAAAGAATGCCGTGGCAATAAAGATGTATGAAAAAGTTGGCTTTCGTCACATACCTGTCGAACAAGGAGTATACAAGCGGGCGAACGTGAAAATGATGATCTCCACAACAACTGCACTTGGACGCGCAACCTTTTTTGATCAGCAATTACAAACAACATAAAAAAACTTCTATGGAGTTAATAACCGGTATACCTATACGCCGAACGCTGCATTCACGACTGGCAGAAGCCAATCTGGATGAATTGGAATTTGGAAAATATGTTTCCGACCACATGCTTGTTTGCGATTACTTCGATGGCGAATGGCATACCCCACAGATCGTTCCATTTGCCAATCTTTCTATGAGTCCCTCTACCCTTGCACTACATTACGGTCAGACAGTTTTTGAAGGTATGAAGGCATTCAGGATGCAGGATGGGCGCATAAGCATTTTCAGGATAGAAAGACATTACCAACGATTCGTACGTTCGCTCCAGAGAATGTGTATGGTCCCTCCTCCCGAAGAAATTTTCACAGAGGGGCTAATAAAACTTGTTCAAACAGATAAGGCCTGGATACCTTCAAAACCGGGTGCTTCTTTATATATACGTCCTTTCGTTTACGCAAGTGAAGCAAAGTTTGGCGTTAAAATATCGGAACAATACAGGTTTATCATATTCACAGGACCAGTTCCTGAGCTTTATGCTAATCCTATCAAGGTTAAAGTTGAAACAGAATATATCAGGGCAGCAAGAGGTGGTACTGGTTATGCAAAATGCGGAGGAAATTACGGTGGTTCGTTCTATCCAACGAATAAAGCAAGGCAAGAGGGCTATGACCAGGTATTGTGGACCGATGCTCATACCAATACACTTGTGGAAGAATCCGGCATGATGAACATCATGTTCGTGATAAATGATAAGCTGGTGACTCCGCCCCTATCAGATTCCATCCTGGATGGTATAACAAGGGATTCTTTACTCACCCTTGCCAAAGACCTTGGCATTGCTATAGAGCAAAGGCCAATTTCCATTGATGAACTGGAGATAGGCATTAGCAACGGGTCGTTTACTGAAGCGTTTGGTGTGGGCACCGCTGCGGTAGTTGCGCCTATTAAAACAATACATATAGAAGAAACTGATTACCATTTGCCAATATATAATAATGAAAACCTGATGTATCAGATCAAACAAAAATTAGAAAGGATTAGAACTGGAAAGGATGATGATGCTTACGGATGGAATTATATTGTTTGATTTAGATTGGAAAGGAAAAAAGATCCCTCGCTTTGGCGGGGGTTTTTTTTATAATTCTGTTTTTTGGGGCACAGGAAATACATTAAATTATTACAACTACTCATTGAAAATGTCAATATAATTCTTATACTTATAGGTTTTTCCATATTTGACCGTTTCATCCAATGGTTTCAAAATATCCAACTCAATAAACCTATCTACAAGTTT
>JANMMA010000461.1:0-19823 GCA_031372815.1 Sphingobacteriales bacterium | reverse complement strand
ATATTTTCTACAAGTGAAGAACAACAAACTCACTAAAAACATACTTGCTACCCAAATTATCGTCGGAACAGTGAAAAAGCCCCACTTATTATTTATAAACACCAAACCAAAATGTGATATATGAGTTAGTGCAAATGCAGATCTATCAACCAGTGAAGCTTTTTTCTCTCCAATTGATTTTGCAAAACTTGAATGAACAATTCCCCTGAAAAATAACTCCTCTCCGATTGGACTAAAAGTCATTCCAGTGATTGCCATAATAGCAAATAATATTTTCCTACCATTGTCATTTATACTTCCCGGAATTTTATAGGATTTCCCAATGTACTCGTACCAATTTTCATAGGAGTTTCCATACAGGGTTAGTCCTATGAAAAAGAGTAGGAAACTTGCAAGTAGTCCAAATATAAATGCCATTAAAATCCAGTTATACTTTTGAGGCTTCGTTATGCCGATCTCTTTTCGCCCATACTTACTCAAAAAAATAAAAGGTGAAATTGCGGAGATAGTCATGATTAGTCCAATAGAACCATAATTCCCAGAAGCATTTGCATTAAGTACCAATATAAATCGGGGAATACAAACTATGAGAATTAGAAAAAGTCCGAATTTCCAATTAAATGTAAAAATTTTACTCCAAAATAATTTTAGTTCGTTATTCATCTAATATGAAAATAGGTTCTTCAATTTACCGGTACCAATCTCCTAATGTGCTTTTTTAATTTAATTAATGCTGGTACTATTTGAAAAATGTGTCTACAAACCACTTGGCAAAGGTTTGCCACCAAGCGGAACGTCCACAGCTGTCCAAATAAATAGCAGATATAGTAATAGCTATAAAGACAAAAAGAGGAATTGTAGCTCTCCACATTGACCACATCGCCCAATTCCCACATTATCTAAAAATGCTTATCTCTTCTTTCCCACTACTATGCCTCATCGCCCTGTACATTCCTTCTGAATTGAACATCATGGAAACATTTCCTGAAGCATCTATCCCGATCATGCCACCTTCTCCCCCAATATTTTTAAGTTTTACCATGACCACTTCGTGCATTGCTTCCGAAAGAGACATCCGGCCGTACTCCATCATCGCACTTACATCATAGGCTGCGACCGCCCGGAGAAAGAGCTCACCGTGACCCGTACACGATATAGCACAGGTGGCGTTGTTTGCGTAGGTGCCACTTCCGATAACGGGTGTATCACCAATCCGGCCGTAGTTTTTATTGGTCATTCCACCCGTACTGGTGGCGGCGGCAAGATTTCCTTCCTTATCACAGGCAACAGCACCAACAGTCCCAAATTTTTTATCTCGCATCAGTTCTTCCAATTTGCTCACCGAATGATCTAGGGAGTAGTTGTCTGTATCCCTTGCCTGTTTCCATTGCTCATATCTAAAGGTGCTGAAGAAATAACTGTCCGGGGCAAAAGGTACTCCTCTTTCAACAGCAAAATCTCTTGCCCCTTCTCCACAAAGAAAAACGTGCTGGCTGTGGTTCATTACTTCCGCAGCGAGCACCACCGGGTTTCGGATTTGCTGCACACCTGCAACCGCACCCGCACGGAGTTCTTTTCCTTCCATGATCGATGCATCCATTTCGTGCGTTCCTTTCTTGGTAAATACAGATCCCCTGCCTGCATTGAAGAGTATATTGTCTTCCAAAACTTTTGTAGCGTGTATTACAGCATCCGTCGCGGTTCCATTACTATCAAGGATAGAATACCCCGCATCAAGTGCTTCACGAAGCGATGCCTCATATGCTTCTTTCAATTCCGGTGTCATATTCGATGCCAGAATAGTACCTGCTCCACCATGTATCGCCAATGCATATGCACCCATAAATAAATTTTAAGGTATCAATAGGTTCCTGCACTCTTCCATCAATCTCTGTTTGTTGATGGCAACAGTGCCCACTTCCTCACATACCAATCCGCCTGCAATATTCGCAATCTCCGCCATCAAGTCAACATTGCGCGTCGCTGCAAAAATCAAGGCAGCCACTGCAATCACCGTATCTCCCGCACCGCTAACATCAGCTATGCTACGGATGTGTGAAGGAATGATCCGGCTTTGTGATCCGTTACTATAATAGGCTCCCTTTTCCGAAAGGGTGATAAAGGAAATGTCATGTTGCAATTTGCTATGAAGACTAACATGTATATCGTCAAGCATTTTTTGGTTCACATTGTCGTCAATAATATTCAATCCTTCTTTAACCTCTTTTAGGTTAGGTTTGAAAATACCCACGTGCTGATAAGAAAAAAAATTTTTACGTTTAGGATCCACAGCCGTGATCACGCCCTCCTTTTTGCAGAGGTCAATCAGCGTAGAAATGACAGAAGCTTTCAAAACCCCTTTATTGTAATCTTCAAAAATGATTACGGCGGGTTTTTCTTTTTTGATATAGGCTGATGCCGTATCCAGTAACTGCTGCTCGTCGGATGCATTGAGTTCCTCCGTGATCTCACTGTCGAGCCGCATCATTTGCTGATTCCTGCTAATCACCCGCATTTTATTGGTGGTGATCCGCTGTTCGCTGACAAGAAGGTGGGATGTCTCGATGTTATTTTCATCAAACATTTTCCGCAGTGCAATTCCGTCTTCGTCATTTCCCACGACAGAAATCACTGATGTTTTTGCACCAAGTGAGGCCAGGTTTAATGCCACGTTACCCGCGCCACCAATCCGGTATTCTTTTTTATGCAGCGTGACCACAGGTACAGGTGCTTCAGGGGATATCCTGTCTACATGCCCCCACATATAGGTATCAAGCATCACATCACCGATCACGCCTACTTTAATGTTATTAAAGGAATCAAATAACTTGTCGATCTGCATTCTTTCGAATTATTTTTCGATTACTATCTATGTCGTTTTGCATACTCAAATCTGACAAATCCGCAGCTCGCACTTCAACTTCAATAAGCATCACAGTTTTCTTCATTTCCTTTTGAATGTGTCATCTCATTCTTCCCTATCCAGATTTCAATATCCATCTCGATCTTCCGCATTTCCATTTTGAACGTGCAACCTGCATCTCCTCATTTCCACTTATCACACCCACCTCATTTACCAATCTCCCAATTTATTTCTTTGCTGTCCCAACAGCAAAAAAATACAACGGTATTCCCAGCAACGTAATGATCATCCCTGGCCAGGTATATTGTGGCTTGAATATGATCAGGAGCGTACAAAAGGTTATTCCCATGATAATGTAAACAAAGGGAAGTACCGGATAGCCAAAAGCTTTATACGGTCTTTCTGCAGATGGCCTTGTCTTCCGTAGGATAAATATCCCCGCTATCGTAAGGACATAAAATATTACCACGATAAAAGACACCATATCGAGCAGGTCGCCATATTTACCACTTAAGCACAACAGGCAGGCCACCAATCCCTGGGCCCATAATGCCCATTGAGGAACCGAATTGCGGTTAAGGGTACCCGCTTTTTTGAAGAACAGCCCATCTTTCGACATGGTATAATAAACCCTTGCCCCTGCGAGAACCAGACCGTTGATACAACCAAAAGTGGATACCATGATCAGTACGGCGATAATCGCTTTACCGGCATTGCCAAAAATCACATTGGCAGCAGCTACAGCCAGCCGGTCTTCCGTTGGAAAGGCAATCTGATCAAGCGGTAATACATTCAGGTACATCAAATTTGTGCTCAGGTATATCAGCGATACGATCAATGTACCCAGGAAAAGGCTGAGGCCTATATTTCTCTTCGGATTTTTAATCTCACCGGAAATAAACGTTACGTTATTCCATGCATCACTACTGAAGATTGATCCCACCATAGAGGCCGCAACGGCCCCGAGCAGGGTAATACCTCCTATCTCTTTCCAGGAGATACCAGACAATCCCGCTGCTTTATCCACAACTTCCCTGGAATTCATATCTGTGGCCCAGTTTGTCGCCCAAAAACTTTCCTTTACCATTAAAAACCCAAATAGTGTGAGGCCAAATAATGCAAGCAGTTTGGAAATGGTAAAAGTGGTCTGGATCATCTTGCCTTCCTTGATTCCTCGTGTATTGATATACGTTAGAAGGAGTATAATGCCGATGGCCAGTATTTGCGCGATATATATCTTAAAAGGGCCGGCAGTAAACAATAGGTTTTCATCGCTCTGATTGAGTGCAGGAATAAAGTATCCCGCAAATTTTGCGAAGGCTACCGCTACTGCAGCAATGGTCCCGGTTTGAATGACCGCAAAAAAACTCCAGCCATATAAAAAGCCAACAAGTGGATTATAAGCTTCTTTGAGGTAAACATACTGTCCGCCAGCCTTGGGAAACATTCCGCTCAGTTCACCATAACTCATAGCTGCGATGATGGTCATAAAGCCGGTGATCAGCCATACCATGACCAGCCAACCTGCACTACCTACATTTCTAACGATGTCAGCACTTACGATAAAAATACCGGACCCGATCATGGAACCGGCAACCACCATGGTGGCGTCAAGAAGCCCTAAACTGGGTTTGAATGAGGTCTGTTCAGACATGATGTTGATTAAGCAGTTGGTGGTAAAAAAAATTCCCGATTTGCATCGGGAAGATAAAGAAATTTATGAGACCAGTTGAGTGGGCGATAATTGGTTATCCAAGAGGAGGTTGAGCACTGAAGGCGTTATCAGCCACACCGGTTTGCCAATGTATGATGCCACCCGGGTTACTTTTTCTCCTTGGTATTCTTGTACGCTTCGTTGAGGCCGGCAACCACTTCATTGGTGATATTGTTGGCAGTGTCTTTATAGAAAAGTACATTGAGTCCGCTGCTGTATGAGAATATGTAGGAATAGTTTTTCTCTTTATTATAGTCGACCAGGAAATCATTAATCCGCTTCCTGAGTTCATCCATGGTGCGAATACCATCAGTCTGAATCTGCGACTCCACGGTCCTCTTCTGATTTTCCAGGTTTTGCATCTTACGGGTATAATCACGCTGAAATGCTTCCGCTTCTACCTGCGTGATGTTGTTTCCACGCTGCACAAATGCTACACGCTCACTTTCTATTTTCTGGAATGAACTGTTTAGGTCCCGATCAGCATTTTCCTTTTTCTTTTCAAAATCACTCATCCGCTCACGGTAATATGCGTACTTTTCCTGGATGGAATCAAGGTCTACATAAGCTATCTTCAGTGGCCTCTTGGCCATGGTATCCTGCTTGATCACTTTATCGGAAATGGTGTCAAGCTGTTTATGATATTTGAAATGGAGAAAGAAAAGTACCGCGATGGCAATGGCCAGTATCGCATTAACAACAAGTGAAATATTCTTCATGAATTCAAATTAGTTGAGAAAAACAAAAGTCAAAAGTCAAATTTTGAAAGTCAATCATTCAATAAATCATGACTTCGTAGTTCGACTTTTGACTTTTTAACGTTTTTAATTATTCCTCTTCGTCAAACGTCATCGCTTCGCGCGTAGTCTGGAGTAATTCATACTCTTCCTTGCTTCCTACGATCATGTTTTCAAACTCACGGAGTCCTGTACCCGCTGGAATATGGTGACCTGTAATTACATTTTCTTTCAGTCCAAGCATATCATCCGTCTTGCCCTGAATAGCAGCAGACGACAATACCTTAGTTGTTTCCTGGAACGATGCTGCTGATATCCAGCTCTGGGTACCCAGCGACGCCTTGGTGATACCAAGAAGCACAGGCCTTGATGTTGCCGGATGGGCATCACGGTATTCGACGAGTTTTCTGTCGTTCCTGCGAAGTACAGAATTCTCTTCCCTCACATCACGCAGGCTCACTATCTGACCAGCTTTAAGCTTCGCAGATTCACCTGGTTCGGTAACCACTTTCTTATCGAATATCCAGTCATTCTCTTCGTTGAAAGTGTACCTGTCTTCCAGGTCTTCTTCCAGGAATCTTGTATCACCCGGATCTACGATCTCTACTTTTTTCATCATCTGCCGAACGATAACTTCAATGTGCTTGTCGTTGATCTTCACACCCTGTAAACGATATACTTCCTGGATTTCATTCACTACATACTCCTGTACTGCAAATGGTCCCTTGATGGAGAGGATATCGCTCGGCGCGGTCTGTCCGTCAGACAGTGGCGTACCTGCTTTTACGAAATCACCATCCTGCGCCAGGATCTGCCGTGTCAATGGAACAAGGTATTTCTTCACTACGCTGTCTTTCGCTTCCACGATGATCTCACGGTTACCACGCTTAATGGCACCAAATGCAACCACACCATCGATCTCAGAAACAATAGCCGGATTACCCGGATTCCTGGCTTCGAACAATTCAGTTACCCTTGGCAGACCACCCGTGATATCCCTCAGTTTACCGAGGATCCTTGGTATCTTAACCAATACCTGCCCGGCTTTCACATCTTCACCATCTTCGATGATCAGGTGAGATCCAACAGGCGTATTATAATTCTTAGTTTCTTTCTTTCCTTCAATGTTGATCGATGGGATCTTCGTTTTATCCTTCGTTTCGATCACCACTTTTTCACGGTGTCCGGTCTGCTCATCAGATTCTTCACGGAACGTAACACCTTCGATCACGTTATCCAGTTTCACCGTACCGGCAATCTCTGCCAGGATTACGTTATTAAACGGATCCCATGAACAAATTACCTCGCCTTTAGCAACTTTCTGTCCATCCATTACCTTCAGCGTTGCACCGTATGGTACGTTGTTGGTAATGAGCAAACGGTCGTTCTTCACGTCCATGATCCTTACTTCACCGGTCCGGCCGATAACGATATCCTCTTCCCTGTTGCCTGAATCAATTCCCGCAACCTTAGATTTCACCGTACGCAGACCATCAAACTGTATGGTACCGTCAAACTTGGCGATCAGTTGTGATTCAACAGAAGCAGATCCCGCAACACCACCCACGTGGAAGGTACGGAGGGTAAGCTGTGTTCCCGGTTCACCAATCGATTGTGCAGCGATGATACCAACGGCATCACCACGTTGTGTAAGGTCACCCGTTGCCAGGTTGATACCATAACACTTCACACACACTCCACGCTTGCTTTCACAGGTCAGTACAGAACGGATCTCAACCGTTTCAATACCGCTTGCTTCGATCTTGCGGGCAATATCTTCGTCGATCTCAGAACCAGCTTCAGCAATAACATTATCTGTCAGGGGATCATACACATTGTGCAATGAAGTCCGACCAAGTATCCTGTCATATAATGGCTCAACGATGTCTTCGTTATCTTTCAACGCACTGATCGCAATACCACGGAGTGTTCCGCAGTCTTCTTCAGTGATCACTACGTCTTGTGCTACGTCAACCAGACGACGGGTAAGGTAACCTGCATCCGCTGTCTTTAACGCCGTATCGGCAAGACCCTTACGGGCACCGTGCGTAGAGATGAAGTATTCCAATACGCTCAGGCCATCTTTAAAGTTAGAGAGGATTGGGTTCTCAATGATCTCAGATCCTGATGAACCACTCTTTCTCGGCTTCGCCATCAGACCCCTGATACCAGCGAGCTGTTTTACCTGCTGCTTGCTACCACGGGCACCGGAGTCTAGCATCATGAACACAGAGTTGAAGCCCTGTTTGTCAGTCGCCATTTCTCGTATGAGCGTTTCCGTTACTTTCGTATCTACCCTCGACCAGATGTCGATGATCTGGTTATACCTTTCGTTGTTGGTGATCAGACCCATGTTATAGTTGTCCCACACTTCCTGTACTTCACCGGCAGCCTGGTCAACCATGTCCTGCTTCATTTGCGGAACAACAAGATCTTCGATGTTGAACGACAATCCACCACGGAAGGCCGCTTTAAAACCGATCTCTTTGATGGCATCCAGGAACTTCGCAGTAGTAGGAACGTCAGTGATCTTGATGATGTCACCAATAATTTCCCGAAGGTTCTTTTTGGTGAGCAGGGTATTTACATATCCCACACGCTTTGGGACCACTACATTAAATAGTACGCGACCCACGGTGGTATCGATGATCTTAAGATCAAGTTCATCGTTATCTGTTCTTACAAAGGTTTTTACTTTGATGAATGCATGCAGGTCAACACGTCCTTCGTTATACGCGATGATCACTTCTTCAGGGCTGTAGAAAGTCATGCCTTCTCCCCTTACTTTTTCTTCCCCAATCGTACGCTTTCCCTTGGTGATATAATACAGGCCAAGTACCATGTCCTGTGAAGGAAGGGTGATGGGTGTACCATTCTGCGGGTTAAGGATATTGTGAGATGCCAGCATCAGCAATTGCGCTTCAAGGATTGCAGCATTACTCAGTGGTACGTGTACTGCCATCTGATCACCGTCAAAGTCAGCGTTGAAGGCAGCGCAGACCAATGGGTGAAGCTGGATGGCTTTACCTTCTACCAGTTTTGGCTGGAACGCCTGGATAGACAAGCGGTGAAGCGTAGGGGCACGGTTAAGCATAACCGGGTGACCCTTCAATATGTTTTCGAGGATATCCCAAACGATGGCTTCCTTGCGGTCAACCAGTTTCCTGGCAGATTTCACCGTTTTAACGATACCCCTTTCTATGAGTTTGCGAATAATAAATGGCTTGAATAATTCAGCTGCCATATCTTTTGGCAGACCGCACTCGTGCAATTTCAATTCAGGACCTACCACGATAACAGAACGACCGGAATAGTCAACACGCTTTCCCAAAAGGTTCTGGCGGAAACGACCCTGCTTACCTTTCAGTACGTCAGACAGTGATTTCAGCGCACGTCCGCCTTCAGCTTTGACAGCGTTGCTCTTACGGCTATTATCGAATAATGAGTCGATGGCTTCCTGCAGCATCCTTTTTTCATTACGAAGGATAACTTCAGGCGCTTTAATTTCCAACAGACGCTTCAGACGATTGTTACGGATGATTACCCTGCGGTAAAGATCGTTCAGGTCAGAAGAAGCGAAACGGCCACCGTCCAATGGAACAAGCGGACGAAGTTCCGGTGGAATAACCGGAATATATTGCATCACCATCCATTCCGGACGGTTCTGTATTCTTAAGTTGGCATCACGGAAAGCTTCCACTACACTCAGGCGCTTTAAGGCGTCTGCCTTACGTTGTTGTGATGTTTCATTGGCGGCTGCATTACGCAGGGAGAAACTCAATCCATCGAGGTCGATGCGTCCCAGCAGGTCATGCACTGCTTCGGCACCCATCTTGGCCATAAATTTATTGGGATCCTCATCAGGGAGATATTGGTTATCCTTTGGAAGTGTTTCCAGGATATCCAAATATTCTTCTTCCGTCAACAGATCACCGGTATTCTGGCCTTTGTCCACCCGAAGTCCTGGTTGGATCACCACATAACGCTCGTAATAAATAATGCTTTCCAGTTTTTTAGAGCTCATCCCCAACAGGTAACCGATTTTATTCGGAAGGCTCTTGAAATACCAGATATGAATCACAGGAACAACCAGTTTGATATGTCCCATTCTTTCACGGCGAACTTTCTTTTCTGTGACTTCTACACCGCATCGATCGCACACAATACCTTTATAACGGATACGCTTGTATTTACCACAGGCACACTCATAATCCTTTACCGGACCAAAAATTCTTTCGCAGAACAAACCGTCACGCTCTGGCTTGTAAGTACGGTAGTTAATGGTTTCAGGCTTTAATACCTCACCGAATGAACGCTCCAGAATTGAATCCGGAGAAGCAAGGCTGATTGTAATCTTAGAGAAGTTGGACCTGGGCCGATTTTCTTTCTTGATAGCCATAATTGTTGTCGAAGTTTAACCGGTTAATCTGACCTGAATGCAAAAAATTCCCTACCCGACCTGATTTCTCAGATCCAGTAATTGAAAATCAATGAGTTATACTATGATTTAAACGGGAAAATGCCAGCATTCCTAATTTAAGGAGGGCAAAGGTAGGGAAATAATGTGATAATCTGCCAGTGCGGCGATGCGATAATGAGAAAAAAATTGGCGCGTGACTTTAGTATTTCAGGACCATGGGTGGATGGTTTTCCTTATGGATAGCCTTGTTGATCCGAGGTACCAGCCAGTAAGCAAACCTTGTTGATAAAATACCTATCCCTGCCCCGGCAATAACGTCTCCCAGCCAGTGCCGGTTATTGGTCATCCTCAACACACCGGTGGCAGTAGCAATGGTATAGCCTGCTGCGGAATACCAGGCCGACCGGTGGCCATATTCCTGGTGCAGAAATTCCGCCCCCATGAATGCATTAGCTGTGTGACCGGAGGGAAAAGATTTGTAATCCGACTGATCGGGACGTTGTATATGGGAAACATTTTTTACCAGTTCCGTAGTGCCTGCCATGATTAGGAATGCTATTACGTAATACTCCGCCGAAGACAAAATGCTATGCTTTCCCTTAACCCCGGCTGCATTTAATCCGAACACTGCAACCGCAGGGGCAAACTGAAGAAAATTATCGGTAACCGTCCGGAAGCCTGGCAAGTCTTCCTGGATTTCCGCCTGCGTGGTACTGTCAAGATTATGGGTGGCCGACTGGGCAAAGGTCAACGCGGCCCCTACCCCTATCAACGCGCCTGGCAGGATAAAAGATTTAGCATTTATTGGCCTGACTGCAAAAGGATGTTTTGAAGGAACACTATCTGCTGCGGTTATCTCGGCTATCCTCCATTCAATAGCTAAGGCCGGTGAAAAACATATCAGACACAAAACGAAAACTATAGTTTTTGTCAATCCTGTTGGAAAGGGCATCTGGTAAAATCGTTTCATGGTTTACGGCTCGTTAATCTCTGTTCATATTTTTCACGCATCACTTCCTGTACCGGAACGTTTTTTATCTTGCTGTCGAGCCACGATAAAATGTCTAAATACATAAACGACCTGCTCTCGAGCGGATTTTCTTCATAAGTCAACAGTTTATCGCGCAGCTTTACAAACGCTGCCCTCACCTGCGATCGGTTGAGGTGAAAAGTATGTTGCAGAAATTTAAAAATCTCTTTTTCGACTACGCTCAGATTCTGCATTTTGGCCATGAAGCGATACACCGATTTGATAAGGTATTCTAATATATCATAACTGCCGAGTTCATAATGCGCTATCAGGTGGAGCAGCCTTGCATAACACTGTAGGTCGGTACGAAGGTCTACTTTCCAGTTGATAATGCGGTTCAGGTATTCGATCGTCTTATCATAATTCCCTGCACCGAAATAGAGGCAGGCGATCTTGTAATAAAACACCAGTATACGGTGCCTGTCGAGCAGTAATTCATGTTCCTTCAACTTTTCTTCCAACTCCGGTATCAGCGTTAAACCCTGGCTGAAGCTGCCTTCCAGGAAATGCTTGTTGATCTTGGCGATATACAGGTACACGAACGATTGCACCTGGTTGTTGTTATTGATATTGGCTTCGGGTGAAAGGTAAAACGCCTCAAATTGCCTGAGCGCTTCATTGAACTTACCATGGTTCTGCAACATGAAATGTGCATTCAGCAAATTGTGCATACCCTTGATATAATGCTGGGATTCCACTTTTTTCATAAATGGCTCTTTCTCAAAAAGGTCAACCCAACGCTGACAGTTGCGATAATACAATAAGAAATCCTGCAGGATAAAACTGTACCACGCATAACTCTGGCAGAGATAAAGTCTTTCATAAAAACCCGTGAATTTCGAAGCATCGGAAGGAAGATGTTCTTCAAAAAAAGTTTTCACTGCTTCTTCATCATCCTGATCTCTTGCATGGCCCATGCGGATATACCATCCATACAACTGAAGGGCAAGGTTCGACAATTTACCTACCATGACCAGTCGGTCATCAAGCTCATCCACTTCCCTGGCAAGTTGTTCAGCCCGGTCTTCAAAACTCCGGGTGATGTGAAGGGATTCTATTTTCTTTTCAAATATTAAGGCCTGAAGCCAGAATGTGATCTGGTTGAATGCGCGTGCTGTCTCTTTAATTTTTCCCAGCACCTTGAGGCTTTGGGCATACAATCCTTTATTGTACAATATCCTGGCATGATCCATTTGCTCATGCAGCTGCATGTCGATGTTGGAATCATCGCGCATGATCCGAAGGCTCGATAAAATCTGCTTGTATAAATGGGCCTTCAGGTTTGATAATTGTTGTTTTTTGATGGTAGGATTTTTGCGCAACAGGTATTCCTCATCGTACTGCTCCATCTTGTCAAGCGCATCAAACAATAGGATGATCTTAAGGTCCTCTGTAGCTGAATTTCTGGTCACAAAAAGCTTGAAATTCCTCTTTTCGGCCTTTTCCAGTGTATGTATTAACTGAAACAGTTCATCTTTAGAGCGGTTGGGCATCGTACATATAGTTCTTTGTAACCCTTGCCTGTTAAGGGTTACGGATTAATTAACGCAATTTCGGAGGCGTAAATTACAAATGAATATGAATATATATCCCGGATACAAAGGGATAAATTCGTACGAGCAGGCTGTATACTTATTATTCTGACAAGCAATAAAAGCGACGGCCTGCTTTTGTTTGATTACGACTCAATAAAGTTATGGCATCTGAAAGGATCTACATATTTGATACTACGCTCAGGGATGGCGAACAGGTGCCGGGTTGTAAACTCAACACGGCAGAAAAGATCGATATTGCCCTTCATCTCGAAGCACTCGGGGTAGATATCATTGAAGCTGGTTTTCCCATTTCAAGCCCGGGAGATTTTGAAGCCGTGACAGAAATTTCGAAGGTCATCAAAGACGCAGTCGTCTGCGGTCTCAGTCGGGCTGTGCAAAAAGATATTGAAACCGCTGCTGCAGCATTGAAATTTGCTAAACGGCCAAGGATACATACGGGGATAGGTACTTCCGACTTTCACATCAGGTCGAAATTCAACAGCAATCGTGAAGATATACTCGTCCGCGCGGTGCAATGCGTTAAGTGGGCCAGAAAATATACGGACAACATTGAATTTTATGCAGAGGATGCGGGCCGTACCGACAATGAATATCTTGCTCGTGTAGTGGAGGCCGTTATTAAAGCCGGCGCCACCACCGTAAACATACCAGACACTACAGGTTATTGTCTGCCGCATCAATACGGTGAGAAGATGGCCTATTTGGTAAACAACGTACCGAATATCGACAAAGCGGTGCTTTCATGCCATTGCCACAATGACCTTGGTCTCGCCACAGCCAATTCCATTGCCGGGGCCATGCATGGCGCCAGGCAGATTGAGTGCACCATCAACGGCCTGGGAGAGCGTGCAGGAAATACGTCGCTGGAAGAAGTGGTGATGGTCATTAAACAGCACCAGCAACTCGGACTGTACACGAATATTAATGCAGCACAGTTAAACCCTGTTAGCCGGCTGGTTTCTGAAACGATGCGCATGCCTGTACAGCCGAATAAAGCGATCGTAGGCAGTAATGCGTTTTCACATTCATCCGGGATACACCAGGATGGATTTTTGAAAGATGCACAAACCTATGAGATCATCAATCCTGAAGAGGTAGGCGCCGATCATTCAAAAATAGTGCTTACGGCACGAAGCGGAAGATCAGCACTGGCATTCCGTTTCCGTAATCTCGGATACGAGTTTAACAGGAACGATGTGGATGTATTGTACGACCGGTTCCTCAAAATTGCAGATGAGATCAAGGAAGTAAATGATGAGGACCTTCTGTTACTGGCAAAAAAATATCAGCCGGTTTCGGCTTAGAATATAAAAGTTTTCTCATGTCCAGCTTTGGTGGCGTGGCCAAAAGCCACGCCTTTTTTTAACAGGTGAATGGAACATATAAAGCATGAAGGGTAGAACATTATTTGATAAGATCTGGGATAAACATGTGGTCTCCACCATCGAAGGCGGACCATCGGTATTTTATATCGATAAACATTTTATTCATGAAGTCACTTCTCCCCAGGCTTTTCAAGGTCTTGCCAACCGTGGACTGAAAGTATTCCGGCCACAACAGATCGTGGCCACTGCTGACCACAACGTACCCACACTGAACCAACATCTACCTATAACCGAAGAATTATCCAGGCGGCAGGTAGAAGCACTGAAGGAAAATTGCGCAACCTTCGGCATTGAATTATATGGGCTCGGACATCCTTACCAGGGCATCGTTCACGTGATAGGTCCCGAACTGGGAATAACGCTGCCCGGTATGACCATCGTTTGTGGCGACAGCCACACTTCAACCCACGGTGCATTTGGCGCCATTGCTTTTGGCATTGGTACCAGTGAAGTGGAAATGGTAATGGCTACCCAGTGTTTATTACAAACCAGGCCCAAACTGATGCGCATTAATGTGGATGGAGACCTTCAGGCGGGCGTATTATCAAAAGACATTATCCTGTACATTATTTCGCTGATCTCGGCATCAGGAGCAACAGGATACTTTGTGGAGTACGCAGGTTCTGCAATACGTAAACTTTCTATGGAAGGTCGGATGACGATCTGCAATATGAGTATCGAAATGGGTGCCAGGGGCGGACTTATTGCACCTGATGAAACAACTTTTACTTACCTGAAAGGAAGGCCTTTTGCGCCGAAAGCAGAGGCGTGGAATAACGCTGTTGAATATTGGAAAACATTGACCACAGATGATGATGCGGTATTCGATAAAGAGATTAACATCAATGCTGCCGATATCCAGCCAATGATCACCTATGGCACCAACCCCGGAATGGGATTGAATATTACAGAAAAAATACCCGCGGTCGAATCGCTAAGTATCACGGACCAGCCTTCCTTCATCAAAGCGCTTAACTACATGGGACTTGAAGCCGGTGAGCCCATTAGCGGCCGGAAAATAGACTATGTATTCATTGGCAGCTGTACCAATTCGAGGATAGAAGATCTAAGGCTTGTTGCAGGTTTTGTAAAGGGAAAAAAGAAAGCAGACAATGTAGAAGTATGGATCGTGCCGGGTAGTAAGCAAGTAGAGCAGCAGGCAGTACAGGAAGGTATTGATAAAATATTCGAAGCAGCAGGATTCCTGCTGAGGCAGCCAGGATGTTCTGCATGCCTTGGAATGAACGAGGACAAGATCCCCGCCGGAAAATATTGCATCAGTACCAGCAACAGGAATTTTGAAGGCCGGCAGGGCCAGAATGCACGTACCTTGCTTGCCTCTCCGCTAACCGCTGCAGCAGCAGCCATTACCGGAAAAATCACTGATATCAGGGAACTGATCTGAGAAATTATTACAAGAAAAAATAGATATTATTTATCAAATAGCCGTTGTCATTAATATATGCAGAAAAAAAGTTTAAATATTATTCATTCAACAGCCGTTCCGTTGCACATGGAAAACGTGGATACGGACCAGATCATTCCTGCAAGATTTCTGAAGGGAACCACGCGCGATGGATTTGGCAAAAACCTGTTTCGCGACTGGAGGTATGAAAACAATAACGAAGCAACGCCAAAAAATTCTTTTGTATTAAACAATCCAACATACAAAGGCAGTATACTGATCGCCGGAAAAAACTTCGGTTGCGGATCCAGCCGTGAACACGCCGCCTGGGCTTTAAAAGATTATGGATTTGACGTTGTAGTGAGCAGTTTTTTTGCAGACATATTCAGCAACAATGCATTAAACAATTTTTTACTTCCGGTAAAAGTTTCAGATGCATTCCTGAAGTCAGTTTTTGCTGAAATAGAAAACGACCCTCAAACAGTGATCAGGGTCGATGTACAGAAACAGACCATTTGTCTTGAAAAAACCGGCGCTACAGAATCCTTTGATATCAATCCTTATAAAAAAGAATGCCTTTTAAATGGTTATGACGATATCGATTATTTGCTACATATGAAACCACAGATCGAAGCATTTGAAAAACAAATTCATTAATTGACTTTATGCACAAAAATATAGCCGTAATACCAGGTGATGGGATAGGACCAGAAGTGACAAAGCAGGCTTTACGCGTTCTCGATGCGATCGGCGAACAATACGGACACCAGTTTTATTACAACTGGTGCCTGATGGGTGCTGATGCTATTGATAAAACCGGCAATCCATTACCAGACGAAACCATCGCCACCTGCCTGCAGAGTGACGCCATACTTTTCGGTGCCATTGGTCACCCCAGGTATGACAACGATCCCAATGCCAAAGTCAGGCCGGAACAGGGTTTGCTGAAACTCAGAAAATCACTCGGTCTTTTTGCCAATATCAGGCCCGTTAAAACATATCCTTCCCTATTTCATTTGTCGCCCTTAAAAACCAACGCACTGGAAAATGTTGACTTCATCATTTTCCGTGAACTTACCGGTGGAATATATTTTGGAAAGAAAGAACTCAGTGCCGACCAGCTCACCGCATCTGACGAATGCATTTATCAAAAGTTTGAAATAGAGCGTATCGCTCACTTTGCTTTCCAGTTTGCCGGAAGAAGAAGAAAAAAACTCACCCTGGTTGACAAGGCCAATGTACTGGAAACATCCCGGCTCTGGCGCAGAACCGTACAGGATATTGCCAAATTATATCCTGACGTGCAGGTAGAATATATGTATGTGGATAATGCTGCCATGCAGATCATCATCAACCCTAAACAGTTTGATATCATCCTTACAGAAAACATGTTTGGTGATATCATCAGCGATGAAGCCAGCGTACTTAGCGGCTCGCTTGGCCTGTTGCCATCTGCGTCGATCGGGGAAGGAAAATCATTGTTTGAACCCATTCATGGATCATACCCGCAAGCTGCCGGAAAAGATATTGCCAACCCCATCGGCGCTATCCTCTCGGTGTCACTTATGCTGGAATATTTTGGCATGCAAAAAGAGGCAGACTGTGTAAAAGACGCCGTGAACTGGACGCTTGAAAATGGATTTGTAACAAAGGATATAGATCCCGTTAATTTTTATTTTACCACAACGATAGGTGAATTGATATGTGACTTTATTTTTCACAAAATTCCAGGTGGTGTAAACAAAGCAAATATTGAATTGCGCAAATCAACCATCATCTGATGGCTGAAGCGAAAAAAAAATAACATGAAGTATTATAACGACAATACCATCATCTGGCATAACGGGGAATTTGTAAAAGCATCCGAAACGAAAACGGATCTCTATGGTCAGTCGCTCCATTACGGCTATTCCGTATTCGAAGGAATCAGGGCTTATCGCACTGAAGATGGCAACACCAAAGTGTTCAAAGAACAGCAACATTATACACGTTTGCAGAAATCAGCAGAAGCACTGAACATGCCTTATCCATGGAGTGCAGACGAATTGATCGAAGCTACCTATGCGGTACTGGAAAAGAACAACTTGCAGGACGCATACGTGAGACCGTTAGTATACGCACCGGCCAACATGAGTTTCTCGCCTAATGACCATTCCAACATAGTTATCCAGGCCTGGGAAATGGCACCATTTCTGGGTGATAAATTATTACGGGTGATGAGCTCTTCATTCCAACGCCCCAATCCAAAAGGATTTTATATCCATGCCAAGGCTGCCGGTCATTATGTGAATAGTATCCTGGCGAGCCAGGAAGCCAAGGCCAAAGGGTTCGACGAAGCATTGCTGAGTGATATGAATGGTTTTATAGCAGAAGGACCTGGTGCCAATATTTTTTTCGAAAAAAACGGAACATTATTTACCCCCGCAGGCGGAAATATTCTGACCGGAATTACCCGGGCTACAGTACTTGAATTGTGTGAAGCACTGAACATACCTGTGGTAGAATCACAACTCAGTTATGATGACCTGAAAGCAGCGGATGCGGCATTTTTCTGCGGCACTGCGGCTGAGGTAATCGGATGGTCCTCTATAGACGACACCGTTTTTCCATTGCCCTGGAATAACTCAGTGAGTCGCAAGATTCAACTCGCATATGCTGACCTGGTCCGAGAAGTGAACTCAGAAAAACATATGTCAACAGCAGGACTAACAACAATAGCGGAAGCATGACGGAATTGAATAAATATAGTAAAACGATCACCCAGGATGTAACACAACCTGCGGCACAGGCAATGCTTTACGGAATTGGCCTTACAGAAGAGGATATGAACAAAGCACAGGTTGGTATCGTGAGCATGGGCTACGATGGAAACACTTGCAATATGCACCTCAATGACCTGGCAGCAACCATTAAAAAATCAGTATGGGCTAATGACCTGGTTGGACTGATATTTCATACCATTGGCGTAAGTGACGGAATTTCGAATGGAACAGATGGTATGCGTTATTCGCTGGTGAGCCGCGACATCATTGCAGATTCCATTGAAGCAGTTTGTGGTGCACAATATTATGACGCGCTGATTGCAGTTCCAGGTTGCGATAAAAACATGCCCGGATCATTGATCGCCATGGGTCGATTGAACAGACCTGCCATCATGGTATATGGTGGATCTATAGCCGCCGGTCATTATAAAGGACAGGACCTGAACATCGTTTCCGCGTTTGAAGCACTCGGACAAAAAATTGCGGGACAGCTAAACGAAGCAGACTTCAAGGGCATTGTGATGAATTCCTGTCCGGGTGCAGGTGCATGTGGTGGTATGTATACCGCGAACACCATGTCTTCTGCCATTGAAGCATTGGGCATGAGCCTTCCTTATTCTTCCTCCAATCCCGCGCTCAGCGAAGATAAACAAAGGGAATGTGAAACTGCGGGTATAGCTATACGTTACCTGCTGGAAAAAGATATCAAACCCCGTGATATTATGACGCGGGAAGCATTCGAAAATGCCATCACCTTGATCATGGTGTTAGGCGGAAGTACCAATGCAGTACTTCACCTTATTGCTATGGCAAGATGTGTGGATATTGATCTCACGCAGGATGATTTCCAGTTGATCAGCAATAAGATACCCTTACTGGCCGACCTTAAGCCAAGCGGAAAATACCTGATGGAAGACCTGCATAAAATTGGCGGTGTTCCTGCGGTAATGAAATACCTGTTGAAAAATGGATTACTGCATGGCGACTGTCTGACTGTCACAGGAAAGACCATCGCAGAAAATATGGAAAAGGTACCGGACCTCAATTTTGACCAGCAAAAAATCATCCATCCACTGGAACAACCATTGAAAGTTACCGGTCACTTACAGATACTCTATGGCAATATTGCTACCGGTGGAAGTGTGGCAAAGATTAGTGGAAAGGAAGGTGAATTATTCGAAGGACCTGCGCGTGTTTTTGACGGAGAAAAAGACCTTATTGCAGGTATACAGTCGGGCCGTGTTGAACCCGGCGACGTAGTCGTGATTCGATATGTTGGTCCGAGAGGTGCACCCGGCATGCCTGAAATGCTCAAACCAACCTCTGCTATTATCGGTGCAGGATTAGGAAAGTCTGTGGCCCTTATAACAGATGGCCGGTTCAGTGGCGGAACACACGGATTTGTGGTTGGACATATCACCCCGGAAGCATTTGACGGTGGAAACCTGGCCTTCCTTAAAGACGGTGATATCATCAGGATTGACGCAGTAAACCGGGACATCAACGTACTGCTGAGCGATCAAGAACTTGATGCAAGGCGGGCCGAATGGAAAAAGCCGGAATTAAAAGCTAAAAAAGGACTGCTGTACAAATATGCCATGCACGTGAGCAGTGCTGCTGATGGATGTGTTACCGATGAACCGGTCAAAGCACCGCAGACAGGCAATATAACAGTAAACCATACACGAAAAAATATAAATCAACAGGTATGAACAGTGCTGAGGCATTAATAAAAGAACCATTGAAAGGTACTGACACCAAAGAACCAGCCACAAAAACGGTAACAGGATCTGTAGCCGTACTGGAAGCATGTTTGGCAGAAGGGGTAAGCACAGTTTTCGGATACCCCGGTGGTGCCATCATGCCCATTTACGATGCGCTGTATGACTACCGGGAAAAGCTTGAGCACATCCTGGTAAGGCATGAACAGGGTGCCACACACGCAGCACAG
>JANMMA010000436.1:0-11338 GCA_031372815.1 Sphingobacteriales bacterium | reverse complement strand
CAGACAGAGATTCCTGTTGGATAATAGATGAATCGTTGAATAATAGAGCCGAAGAGACAATGCCACTGATGTCCTGGGATGGCGCATACAATTGCCATCCTGCAGGCACAGGCGTTGAGAAACTGAGCTCATAAACTCCATCTGATGTACGCTGGCTGGAAACCTTCCAGGTCCACTTTAGAGAGTCCTGGCCGAGTGCACTAAGTGATAAAAAGCAAAGAAGGAAGAATACGATTTTTCGTTTGCCCATAAGGTTGTTTGGCAGGCTTTCGCCTGTATCGGTCTACATGCTTGTGACACCTGGTGTAATCACGTCTTACTGGTGGTAATGCCAACTCTTATCTGCCGCAAACCTGCTACGCTAAACGCCGTTTGATCTGCTTATCCGCCCGCAGCGATCTTGAATTGTACCTCCGAGGGTGGCAGGCATTCATTATCATTACATACTATAAATTCAACTTTTCCGGTCAAATTTGTTTTCACCTTTCCCTTAAGTTTGATCACCTGAACAAAATCGACCTTCTTCTCAAAGTAATTTACATTACCGGGCCAGACACTTTCATATTTTTTAATTTTCTTCCCCTGCTCTTTAACCTTACCATCAAAACTGATCAGCGGGTTGGGGGAAAAACTAAATGTTGTTGGGATTGGACCTTCAGCGCCAACTTCCTGCGCATACATGTGATAATTGCCTTGGATGTTAGCAGTCATCCTTACTTCATACGTATTTTCTGCAATTTTCTTCGACGTGAATGTCCACTTAACCTGTTTTGCTGATCCTGATTGTGCAATCACAGCATAAGCGGCGAAAATGGCAAAAAATGTTATGAAAAGATGTTTCATGTATAAACTTTAGTAATAGACGAAAAGTCGGACAATGTAGCTGGTACCGGTTTCACAATAAAATCAAAAACTTCAGTTCCCATTGAAACATGAATGCTAAAAATTCAAAATCACAAAGCTTTGTAACACTTCAAAAAAGACTATTCAAAAATAGACTCAAAAACTCAGTTGTCCTTGCTTTTGAAGTTGAAACAATCTGTTAAAAACTGCAAATCCATCGGTATTTCCAACGATCTGCGAAGTAGCCCTCTCCGGGTGAGGCATCATTCCAAATACGTTTCCCTCCCTGTTGCTTATTCCCGCTATGTTGCGGATAGATCCGTTAGGATTTGCATCGTCCGTTATTTCTCCTGAAGCATCGCAATATCTGTAGATCACCTGGCCATTTTGTTCCAGTTCATCCAACGTATGCTCATCGGCAAAAAACCTTCCTTCACCGTGGGCAATGGGCACTTTCAATGCTACACTGTCGTCCGCTTTGATGTAAACGTTTTTACAGACAAATTGTTGATTGGCATTGCGTAATAAGATCCCGGGCAACAGTCCGGATTCACATAGGATCTGAAAGCCGTTGCATACGCCGAGCACCTTTCCACCATTTTGTGCAAAATTGATCACGGATTGCATCATCGGACTGAACCGGGCGATAGCGCCACAGCGAAGATAGTCTCCGAAGGAAAAACCTCCCGGCAATACAATACAATCTTCCGTACTGAACATGCTGAGGTCTTTGTCTTTATGCCAGAGTGGAATCACCTCCATATTGAGGTCGTACTTCACCGCATCTAACATGTCGCGATCACAATTTGACCCCGGGAAAACAACAACGCCGAATTTCATATAAAGGCTATTTGTGAGCTGCAAAGTTACCAATTCTGAAGGAACTTATCTCAGTTCGATTTCAACACCCACCAGTTCAGGGCAAGGATAAATACCAGCATTATCCCATGCAATATATTGGGGATCATCCGTTTCTGTGGAGAAAAAAATACATTGGAATTAAATGCGGCAAAGGGAATGGCCGATAATATCCAGTAATCAAATGTAGCGGTAGAGTTGATAAAAGGAATCAATAGCGCACACAACAGGTACACCAGCATCAGGCTCCAGCCTTTTCTGGAATGGATCAACATTCTCAGGATAGAACCCTGAATATAGAAACCGCTCATCAGGAACGGAACCATGAGTAGTAGCAGTCCGCCCCAGGCCCAAAAAGTTTGCTGAAACAACGGGTAACTCAGGTGGAATGATGGAATATAATCTTTCAAGTTCCAGCTTCCACGGAGGTACTGCCAGGCTACCAGGAAATAGTAAGGGGTGGTGACCCCCAGCAAACCAATCAGCCATTCCGTAATGCTAACAGGTCGCATGATGACAAGGGTCGCAAACAACAGCACAAGGAAACCAATCGAAGGAAAATAAAATAAGGAACAAATGCCTATAAGAATACCAATATTAAAGATGAGTTGTTTGGCACGCTGATTTTTATATAACCCAGCCATACTCGTCCATCCCCAGATCATAAAAGTATTGACGATCAGGGTAGAGGAGAGATGCCACCATTCAGGGAACATAGCGGTGATTAATATATAGGACATTGCTGGCAGATAATTTGCCCTCGTCATGAGCCTGTGCTGGTATATAAAATTATTCAGCATTAGCGACTGGGCAAACACCAGTATATAGGCAATAACCGGGTATATTACAGGTGAGTTTTCCCCCATATTCTCCAGTGATCGCAGGAATCCATGATACAGGAAACCGTCAGTGGGGTGTGTAACCGGAACGTGCGGGTCAAAGAATGAAGCATACCTCAGCACCAGGCCGTAAAAAAATAACAATATTATGCTGAATGGGTTATTAGTTCTGAAAACACCTGGCACAGGCAGTATTTAAAAGTCAATTTTTGCGAAACAAATATAATTCTTGTACATACAAGGTAATACGATTTGCTTTGCGCCCACTTGTTTTCCGTAACGTGGCATAAATTCATAGTTACGATCCATACTCTTCAATGTAGGATCCCTTTTCATTTGGCCTGCGGCATTAATACCCACCGAATTCAATAACTGTTCCCTTCGTTCCAATTGATTGAAAAGAAATCGCACTTCACTTCCCGAATAAAATATCTGGTAAGAAATGAAGACGTCAGTATTGTCGTCGAACTGAGTCTTTCTGATTACATTGCTCCACTGGAGATTGGCGGTATTGTCGAATGACAGGACCACTACATTTTCCGCATAATGACGGGTCGAGTTTGAACCGGCATAGCGGTTGTAAGGATCCCAGTAACGATAATAATTCAGGCTACTATAGGGAGAATAATAACCGAAGTCCATCGGTGAATAATAATTGTAACCGTATAGATAATCCCACCTGTTCCATCCCGTACTGCGTGATGTAGTGTAATACAACTCAGCCAGAACTGCGAATCCACCATCTTTTTTGGGAATGATCTGCCTGATAAAATAATCGTTGAACGCCTGCTTGGCAGGGGCATTCTCAGACTTGGCATCCTGCCTCAGCGTGTCGTTGAAGAGGAAGTTATTTGCGGCTGATATTTTGCCTTCATTCTTATCCCAGACCCAGTTATATATTCCTTCTATGTTCCCCCTCTTCTGCTTGTAGAAAAATGAGCTTAATACAAACTTCCGGTTAATGTTATCTGGTTTGATCTTCACCTCGTCGAGGGTTTTATCGCCCAAAGGAATATTCAAAATATTGAAACTGTCTGAATTTGCTCTTTTTGCTACTACGTCGAGCCTGTTCACGTACTCGCGGCTACCATTTCGGGCGCATCGGCCAAATACAAAATCACCGTCATTGTCCATCACGAACTCTGTGAAAACGCCTTCCCTGTCGCTCACACTCAGTCCGAGTGCATCTTCTTTTTGGAGTTTGAGCCCAGCATCATAGCGCTTCATGGTGATGACAAACTTCTTTTCATTGTGTCGGTTTACCTTGAAGACCATGATCTGCTGTTTGTCTTCGCTGTTGACTACCGAATAAATTCGGTTATCATTAAATCCGGGAACATGGGTGGTATCCAACTGAACAGGTTCCAGTAATATCTTACCATCGCCACTCATTTTAACAGCATTACAATAGATCACGTTTTTCTTCTGAAACTGGTAGATCACCCAAAAATGATCCGCATAAGGAACAAAGTCTACATTGATGACCTTATCCGGCAGATAGTCCAGCCTCACCTTAGTTTTAAGTTTCATTTCATTATCGTACACAGAAAGATAATTATTGGTACGATAGTTTTTATAGACGTTAATATTTCCACCTACCCTACCGATGATTTCAAAGTTCATCTGCCGGTAGTCGTCTTTTTCAGTATCGGAATAAAATACCCGCTGGGCCTGAAGGGCTGGCACCAGGAGCAAAAACAACATCAGGATAAATATGGTACGGTCAGCAGGTCTCATGTATTGGAGAATTGTTGATTAAAAGTACTATTTGTGTACCAGAAACCGTTTTTCCATCGGGGGCTTGCCTAAGGGTTAACGGGTTTTTAACCAATTAGTTGGTTTTGACACATTCACATGGCACAAATTTTATTTCATATACCTTTGTTTTTCTAATTTAACGTTCATTCTGCCATCATAACTTAACTATATAGTGAGTAAAAACTTAAACCGGGTCTCGGCGGCCGGACTGCTGATTGCCCTGGGAATTATTTATGGTGATATTGGCACCTCTCCTCTGTACGTTTTCAATGCCATAATTCTTGATAAAGTTGTTTCCGAAGCCCTTATTATAGGTAGTCTTTCCTGTATCATCTGGACCATCACACTGCAGACTACATTAAAATATGTGATCCTGATATTGAGGGCCGACAACCGGGGAGAGGGTGGAATTTTTGCCTTATATGCGCTGGTACGGCGAAGAAAAAAATGGCTGGTTGTACCTGCAATGATTGGTGGGTCGGCGCTCCTTGCCGATGGTATAATTACCCCGCCGATTTCAATCACTTCTGCTGTTGAAGGCCTGAAAAACATCCCGGCACTACATAATATTGGCAGCAATACCATTGTTTACATCGTTATAGCAATTATCGTCCTGTTTTTTTTCCTGCAGCAATTTGGTACCGCCTCAATAGGAAAATTATTCGGCCCCGTCATGACCATTTGGTTTTCAATGCTGGCCGTGCTTGGTGCGTTTCACCTTTCCGATGACCTGTCGATACTAAGGTCTTTTAATCCTTTTTATGCCTTTCAATTCCTGCAGACCTATCCCAATGCGCTATGGTTGCTAGGCGCAGTTTTTCTCTGTACAACAGGTGCGGAAGCCTTGTACAGCGATCTCGGTCACTGCGGGCGCGGAAACATCCGGATCTCATGGATCTTCGTAAAATCCACGCTCATCCTGAATTACCTTGGACAGGGCGCCTACCTCCTTTCACACCGCAACGGTTTGCTGATTACCAAGGAGGTCAAGGAACAACTCAACATTAACGCATTTTTTGATCTTATGCCCGAGTGGTTCGTCATATTTGGGGTAATCATAGCCACATCAGCAGCGATCATTGCCAGCCAGGCCATGGTTTCTGGCTCATTTACCCTAATTAGTGAAGCCATAAGACTCAATTTGTGGCCTCGTTTCAGGATCGTTTATCCATCCGAAGAAAAAGGTCAACTCTTTATCCCGGCAATCAATTCTTTATTATTTGTTGGATGTGTGGCTGTGGTGTTACATTTCCGCGAATCATCCAGGATGGAGGCTGCGTATGGACTTGCCATTATCATGACGATGATCGCCACCACCATGCTCTTTTCTAACTACCTGGTGCTGCACAGGGTAAGTAGGGCGCCAATCTATGTGTTCCTGGTATGTTATCTGATCATAGAAGTGACTTTCCTGATCGCGCTGCTACAAAAGTTTACGCACGGCGGTTATATCACCCTGTTGGTGGCCAGCCTTTTCATACTCATCATGTTTGTATGGTTCAAATCCAGGAAGATCAAAAATCGCTACGTGGAATTTGTACGGCTTGATCACTATCTGCCCATGTTGCAGGAACTAAGCAACGACAACACCATAACCAAATACGCAACGCACCTGATCTACCTGACCAGTGCCAATAATCCGAAAGAGATCGAACACAAAATTATCCATTCCATACTATCGCGCAAGCCTAAACGCGCGGATATATATTGGTTTGTCCACGTTGATACCCTGGACGATCCGTATACCTGCGAATATGAAGTGCAGACCATCATACCCAATGAAGTAATCAGGATAGAATTTAAGTTGGGCTTCAGGGTAGAACCCAGGATCAACCTTATGTTCAGGAAAGTGGTGGAAGAAATGGTTACCAACCGTGAAGTGAATATCATGAGCAGGTACGAAAGCCTGCAGCGTAATAATATCACGGGCGATGTTGAATTTATTGTGATGGAAAAATTCCTTAGCGCAGATAACGAATTGCCTTTCCTCGAAAAGCTCGTGATGAAAGTATATTTCTGGCTAAAGGCGATCAGCCTCTCTGAAGAACGTGGGTTCGGACTTGATCCGAGCTATGTGAAAGTTGAAAAGTTTCCGCTTATTGTTGCGCCAGTTACGAACATAAGATTAAAGCGCTTAGATTCCGAAGAGTCCTAGGAATTGCCTACGGCAATTAATGTGGTGAATGTGGTGAATGTGGAAGTGCAAATGAGCAAATAGCATCTATGTTTGGGTCCCCATATTTTTTTTCTCCATCTGAAATTTGCTAATGTAAAAACGCTAGGCGTTTGTGCCTGGATTTCACAAATCATTTACAAATTTATACTTTCACATTTCGTCAAACTTCCCAATTTATCAAATTACGCTAGTAAAATATCGCGAATAAAATTGTGGTATTCCGGAAATGAAGGAAGATTATTATGACCGCCACCTTCGATCCGGATCAGTGTTATTTTCCCGGGATTTATTTTTTGCAGGTTGATGCTTTGACGGATTGGGATCAGTCGATCCTTTGTTCCATGCAGAATGTACGTGTGGCATTCAACATTTGCAATCCACCTGTCAGTCCTCATCCTGAAGCGCAGTACGAGCCATACAGGGAACATTGGCATGAACCTTTCCACCACTTTCGAAAAACTATAATAAGGCGCGTCCAGGATCAGGTAACGTGGACGGTTATCCGAAGCCAGCTTGGCAGCAAAACCGCTACCCATACTCCGCCCATACATGATGAGGTGGCTTTCGGGGTAGTCTTCCCTGAGTTTGTTATAGACGAATTGCATATCAGCCAGCATGGCTGACTCACTTCTTTTCCCCGTGCTTTTCCCAAACCCACGGTAATCGACCAGGATAACATCATAATTATACCTGTAAAAATCCTGTGCATATTTACCCCAGCCTTTAATGCTCCTGCTATTACCATGGAAATATAAAATCAGGCCCTGAGGTTTTTCGCGGAAAAAATGCAGTCCGTTGATACGTACACCGGGTTCAATGTCGAAAAAAAGTTCCCTGAAAGGGACTTCATATTTATAAGCAAAATCCTGTGCAAGCTTTTCCGGCTTGAAGATGAGTTTTTCCTGGGCGAAGTACACAATAATGATCAATCCGCCATAAATGCCGATCAGCAATAACCAATTTATTGAAAGCAATACCAAGGCAGTCTCGTTGAACGCTTAATGTACGAAGAAAGAACAACTTAGTGGTATAAACAACGGTTACGCCTGGCCTGCAAAAACGATGTCCTTATGCTGACCATTATATGGCCGCAGGCCACCGGCATTTGAGGGTTTAGAGAAAGTTATGTTACTGCGGCAAGGCAAGAATGTCAAAATGTTTGTGCTTCATCATGTCATCTTTTGATAACGGCTTGTCGATAACTGAAGTGAATGCGGTGGTCTCGTCTTCCTGTATCCTGTAAAGTTTATATTGAAAGCGTGTCATCACGTCATATAATTCTTCCCGCTCAGACTTTGTAAGGAATTGATTGCATTCTGAAAGTAACCTGGGACGGTAGGTGGTGATTGTATAGCTTAGTGTTTTGATGATCTCCTTATCGTAACCCTCTGCGTCAACTTTAATCAGTGAAAGTTTGGGTAACCATGGGCCGTACTCTTTTAGTAATATGGTTTCAAGATTCTTTCCTTCCACTTCCAGCGTATACTTATGGTGTTGGTCAAGCTTTTCACGCTGCGTCAAAAAACCACCGTTACAAAATGAGGCATCTGAATAATTAAAACTAAATTTTCTGTCTTCAGCAGTTGCGGCAATATTTATGGGAATGATATTCGTAATACCGGAATTCAGTGAAGCATTTTTCGCCAGTATCTTGAATACGTAGCGGTTGGGTTCAAGGGCCAGCACGCAACCATCCTTACCCGCAGCGAGCGCCATCGGCACTGTTGTGTCGCCAAGATGTGCGCCGATATCTATAATAAAATCCCCGGGCTTAACGAGGTTGCGGTAAAATTCGACACTGCTGTCGCGCAATTGAAAGGGTTCACAAAAGGGATGCTGCCATTGGGCGAAGTCGACCTTTGCATAATCCGACAAATTAAATTGATCGATCTTATAACCATATTCATTGAAAACCTTTTTCTGCCTGTTTTTTTTGAACTGATTAAAAAATTTAGCGAACATGCGATCAATTTAGATTCAAAGATAACCTATTTAAAAGGTTGACGAACCGCAAAGGATAAGAAGTCATGAGTGATTGCAAAGCTCCTGGATATTTTACCGCGTGAGCAATAAATTTCTAAAATGGCCATTAATCCTATAAAAAATCCCAATACAAAAAGGTATTCAGAGAGTCTCGAATTGACCGAATCATTAGAAAATATGCACGCATCAGAAAAAGGCAATTATGCATCGCACTGATTGATGTAATTTCATTTGTATAGGAGAATCAATAAAAAGGGATGCAGATCAATAAGCTGAAATTAAAAAAATGGGCAACCATATTGCTGTTGTTGTACGGTATTGTGGGAATCCTTATCTATTACCTGCAGGAGTATTTTTTGTTCCAGGCCACACCGCTAAGAAAAGACCACCAGTATAATTTCTCACAACCCTTTCGGGAAGTAAACCTGGATTATACAACACAACAAAACCTGAACATCATACAGTTTGAAACGAAAAACGAGGTTCGGGGTGTGGTGCTTTATTTTCACGGCAACCGCAAAAATATCAGCTGGTATGCGCGTTTTGCGCCTATGTTCACAGACCACGGTTATGAAGTTTGGATGATCGATTACCCGGGTTATGGAAAAAGTACCGGTAAGATCACCGAAGAAACACTTTACGATTATGCATCGCAGTTATATAAGCTCGCAGCAAAAAAGTTTGGGGCAGACAGCATCATCATCTTCGGGAAGTCAATTGGCACCGGAATCGCCGCGCAACTAGCATCTCACGTGAATTGTAAACGGGTTATCCTGGAAACGCCGTACTATAGCCTGAGCACGGTAGCGTCCAGATTTTTTCCCATCTATCCCATGGAAAGAATGACCAGGGTGAATATCAAAACATGGGAATACTATCCTTCGATAAAAGCCCCTGTATCTATACTTCACGGTACTTCAGACAAAGTGATCTCTTACCAAAATGCTTCTATGCTAAAGCCATTAATGAAGTTGGAGGATGAATTCATTACTATCCCGGGAGGCGGACATTCCAACCTTCGAAAATTCCCGCTATTCACCATTAAGATCGATTCGCTGCTATTGAGATAAAATAATTTTTGTCTAGATTATTTGTCATATTGTAAAGTTTACTTTACTTTTGGTAAATAAATTTTTACATCATGAAATCCTCATTACTACTCCCTTCCAGGTATAAATGGATAGGTGGAATTGTGCTTATTCCTTCGCTGATCCTTGGAATCCTAGTAAGATTCAAAGATTTTTCGTTTGCTTTTCTGACAGTTCCTGAAGGCCAGGCCCGCGTAAGGTCTACTTCACTGAATTTTGACGAACAGATCAATTTAACGGATGAGTTGGCGCTAACGGGCATGATCGTTGGTCTCCTGTTTATTGCTTTTGCCAGGGAAAAGCAGGAAGATGAATTTATCGGCAAGCTCAGGCTCCAATCCCTTCAATGGGCGGTCCTGGTGAATTATGTCTTATTACTTGTAGCTACCTGGCTGGTGCATGGATTCGGCTATATCGATGTAATGATGTATAACATGCTTACTATCCTGGTATTTTTCATCATACGTTTTCATGTGATCCTTTTCAAAAACCGTAGTACTGCTGCGGAATAATGCTATCCAATGAAAAATAAAATCAAAATAGAACGGGCCAGGCATAGTCTAACGCAACAGGACCTGGCAGAAAAAATAGGGGTATCCAGGCAAACCATCAACGCAATGGAAAGTAATAAATATGTGCCCTCTACTGTGCTCGCATTAAAAATCGCGAAACTATTTCAACTTACCGTGGAAGAGCTTTTTCTACTGGATGAGAACGATTAACAGAGATGTAAAGGCTCATAGGATTCGCAATCCGAAATCCGAAATTCGCAATCCGAAATCCGCAATTCGCAATCTGTATGCAGAGCAACACGCAATGTTGTAAACGCATAATGACCCAACCTGCATATGTCAATTTTCTTTCAGGCTAACTTTTTTGTTCGTGACAGTCAGCGTGTACGTGCATCCTGATTTAAGTGCAACGTTTTCCTTTTCGTGGCTCACGGGAAATCCATAACAAACCGGAATATTGAATTCCTTAACCACGTCCCGAATGATTTCCTCTACCGTTTTACCAAACGGAATGTCCGTATCCTTCATGTCCGTAAATCCACCAATGATCAACCCTGCAAGGCCTTTTAGTTTACCGCTGCGATAAAGTTGGTGGAACATACGGTCGATGCTATACAGGTATTCGCCACAGTCTTCAATGAATAATATTTTCCCCCTGGTATCCACATCAGATGAGGTTCCAATTAAGTGCACAATCAGTGATAAATTCCCCCCGGTTAGGATCCCCGACCCTTTGCCTGGCTGGTTAAAGGGATGCAGGGAAGCGCTGTAATTAGCTTTTGTTCCTGCCAGCGTTTTGCGTAACGACTTTACATACTCATTTAAGTAGCCATCATTATTGAATGCATTTGCCATCGGACCGTGTATGGTAGCGATATGATAACGGGAAAGTATATGCGAATGGAGTACAGTAATATCACTAAAGCCAATGATCCATTTTGGCTGTTTTACGAATTTTTTGAAATTTATTTTATCTATGATCCTGCCCGTACCATATCCTCCCCTGCCACAAAGAATCGCTTTTACGGATGGATCATCCATCATCTCCTGAAGATCCGTAAGCCTGTCTTCATCTGTTCCCGAAAAATAATGATACTGTGAACCTACGGTCTTGCCCACCTTCGCCCTTAAACCCCAGACTTCATATAAGACCCTGATGCATTCAGACACTTTATCGACTGGCATGAAACCAGCCGGACAAACAATGCCTACCACATCGCCTTTTTTCAAATAAAGTGGGACTATAACCGCTTTTCGGGCCATCTTTTTTTTGGAAAGTTA
>JANMMA010000357.1:0-6123 GCA_031372815.1 Sphingobacteriales bacterium | reverse complement strand
GCACTGTTAACCCTGATTGGGATGGCCGCCTAATTTTTTGGGAGCTTTTTTTGAAGCTGCTTTTTTAGGTGCTGCTTTTTTTGCTGCTTTTTTAGGCGCTGCTTTCTTTGCTGCTTTCTTAGGAGCTGCTTTCTTTACTGCTTTTTTAGGCGCTGCTTTCTTTGCTCCCTTCTTAGGGGCTGCTTTCTTCGCCGCTTTTTTTGCTTTTGCCATAATTACATTTTTAATGGGGTTAATAAACTGTTGCGGATAAAATTTGTTATCCGCAATTAGGCTAATATAAATAAAATCTACATACTTAAGTTGAATCGATGACAGGATTAAGTGGTTTGATGACATGAACGTTAGTACTTTAAACCGGAAGAAACCAACAAACACAGCATTCATAAAACGGCAATACAAGAGAATGTTCACTATCTTCCCCAAGCTATTACGCCGGTGAAGCAATCCCAACTAATCATCATTTCTTTCATGCTGATATCGCCAGGAAAAAAGCCATTTACATACGCCGCCAGGTACTTCATTATTGCCATGTTCATGGTGATGTTTTTTGCGTGTACAAGGTTTAACACTGACGTTAAGCATAAGCAGGAAATTTCCGTGGATCCCATACCTCCTCCGCAAATTACCATTCTTGCCGACCTTCCTGACAGCAATAAAGCAGCGCAGATATTCATTGGAACAGTTCCGCTTCCGCAACATGTTAACGTTCCACGGCGCAATACTGGCTCACGCGGAAATATGGCAAAATTCTCACCGCCTCTTGCCCATTATCTGGAGGATCAGATTACCCATCTGCCCATCCCTGCGGAAGCCCAGGGAAGAGGTTTATTCACTACGTATACCTCAGATAATGGAATTGCACTTGATGAAATTTACTGCAGTTTCAAAGACAGGTCCGGCATCCTTTGGTTTGGTACAAACGGAGGCGGTATCAGCCGTTACGACGGTAAAACTTTTACCAACTATACAACTGCAAACGGGTTGGCCTATAACCTGATATGGTGTATCACACAGGACCGAAATGATAATTTATGGATAGGTACTGATGGCGGAGGGGTAAGTAAATATGACGGCAGGGGCTTCACCAATTTTACCACCACCCAGGGTCTTGCGCAAAATGTAGTGTATAGTATCAAGGAGGATAAATCGGGCAATCTCTGGTTTGGAACTAATGGCGGCGGTATAAGTAAATATGACGGGAAAAGTTTCAGCAATTATGACACTTCAAACGGACTGGCCAGTAATTACATAAATGTTATCGATGAAGACAATAATGGAAACCTTTGGATAGGTACAAGAGGTGCGGGCATAAGTAAATTTGATGGAAAGAATTTCACAAATTTCAGCACATTAAACGGACTTGCCGGCAATACGGTGAGGACAATTTTGAATGACAGCACGGGAAATCTTTGGTTCGGCACACTTGGCGGAGGCGTGAGTAAATTTGACGGTGAGCGTTTTACCAACTTTTCCATGACGGAGGGTTTAACGGATAATATGGTGTGGACGATAGCGGAAGACAATAAAGGAAATCTTTGGTTTGGAACGGATCAGGGTGCCAGTAAATATGACGGAAAATCATTTGTCAACTTTACCCTGGAACAGGGAATAGCCAATAACAAAATAACCTGTATCACCGAGGACGAAAAAGGAAACATGTGGTTTGGAACATTTGGTGGTGGACTTAGCAAGTTCTCAGGGTCAGCCATTTCCAATTTTACAATCACCCAAGGCCTGCCAAATAATGTGGTGTATAGCATCGTAGAAGATAGCAGCGGTGCTCTATGGTTTGCTACTAATGGAGGCGGGGTAAGCAAATATGATGGCAAAAGTTTTTTGAATTATACAACGGAACAGGGGCTGGCGCATAATGTGGTGTATAGCATACTTAAAGACAGCAAAAGCAATTTATGGTTTGGTACTTACCGTCATGGTATCAGTAAATTTGACGGTAATACCTTCACCAACTATACCTCAGCACAGGGGCTTCCAAACAACACCGTTTTCCGGATCATTGAAGATAAAAAGGGAAATTTATGGTTTGCGACATCTGGCGGGGGCGTCAGTAAGTTCGATGGAGAAAGTTTTACGAATTACACCACGAAACAGGGGCTTGCCAATAATGTGGTATTTAGCATGATGGAAGATAAATCAGGCAATCTTTGGTTTGGAACGCTGGGTGGCGGAGTAAGCAAATTTGATGGAAAAAGCTTTACCAATTATACCACAGCACAGGGTCTGGCTGATAATGGGATATGGGTAATTACCGAAGACAGTTCAGGCGATCTATGGTTCGGAACACAAAAAGGCCTCAATCTCTTACGGCTTAAAAACCAGGTACTATTTTCGGAAAGCATCAGTAAAAAACTTGATTATAATAAGCCGGTATTTGAATTATTCACCACCAAAGACGGACTGCCCCATGATTTTATTTCACAGGTGGTTGAGGTTAATAAAAACACATTGTACATAGGTACCAATTTGGGTATCTCTGAACTAACTACTGCACATTCGCAGCAAGGCGAAGAAAAAAAATGGATCTCCGGGAACACCTATAATACCAAAACAGGATTTCCCATTAAAGATGTAAACTCAGGCCCTGGTGCGATGTTCATAGATAGTAAAGGAATTATCTGGATTGGGACGGGATCTGATAAAACAGGACTGGTGAGGTTAGATCCAAAGACTGCAAATTCAACGTATCATCATCCACCTAAGGTTCTCATTAGAAATATTAAGATAAACAATGAAAATATTTCCTGGAGCGATTTAGCTGGTAGAGGTGGACAAAAGAACATGGATAGTATCACTTCCAGCCAGATTAATTCTGAAGAGCTAACCAATTTTGGGAGGCTACTGACGGAGGAAGAGAGAGACTCCATGGCTACGGATTTCAAAGATATCAGGTTTCGAAATATCAGCAAATGGTGGCCCGTTCCGGAGGATCTGGTATTGCCGCATGACCACAACAACATCAGTTTTGATTTCAATGCAGTGGAAACAGGAAGGAATTTACTGGTAAACTATCAGTACAAACTTGAGGGTTATGATAAACAATGGAATCATCCCACTGATGTAGCTTCTGCGAGCTATGGTAACATTTTTGAGGGCAGGTATCGCTTCTTAGTAAAGGCACGAAACCCGGAAGGGATATGGAGTGAGCCAATTGTATATAATTTCGAAGTACTTCCTCCGTGGTGGCGGACATGGTGGGCATATGCAGCATACCTGTTGTTGTTTCTGTGGGCTTTAAAAATCTTTAGCAGATATCGTGAACGAAGGCTCAGACTTGAAAAAGAAAATCTCGAACTCCAGGTACACCATCGAACCCAAATGCTCGAGGACACCATCATCACATTAAAGAATACGCAGTCCCAATTGATCCAGTCTGAGAAGATGGCTTCACTTGGTGAACTCACGGCTGGTATTGCCCACGAAATTCAGAACCCCTTAAACTTTGTCAATAATTTTTCAGAGATAAATAAAGATCTCCTTGACGATATGCACCTGGAAATCGAAAAAGGGAACATTCCCGAGATAAAAGATATTGCCAGGGATATTCTGCAAAATACCGAGAAGATCACACAGCATGGCAAACGTGCGGATTCAATTGTAAAAAGTATGTTGCAGCATACGCGTACAAGCACCGGCCACAGAGAGCCGACTGACATCAATAAACTGGCCAATGAATTCCTGAAACTGTCACACCACGTGATCATGGGCAAGGAAAAAAATTTCCAACCACGTACAGAAACTTCTTTTGATCCTGACATTGAAAACATCTACATCATCCCACAGGAGATCGGCAGGGTACTCTTAAATTTATTGAATAACGCGTTTTGGGCAGTATCAGAAAAATTTAAAACTGCAGGACAGGGTTACACTCCAATGGTCTCTGTTTCTACCAAAAAACTTGCTGATAAGATCGAAATAAAGATAAAAGACAACGGTATGGGCATACCGGATAAAACCAAGGATAAAATATTTCAGCCCTTCTTTACCACCAAGCCTGCCGGACAAGGAACGGGACTTGGGCTATCCCTGAGTTACGATATCGTAAAAGCACATAATGGATCACTGCTTGTGGATTCAAAAGAAGGTGAGTTTACAGAATTTACAGTGCTAATCCCAATATAAACATACCTCTCACTTCCCCGATTTAATTCCACAAAACCGTCTAACCCCAATACAAAACCCATCTACAATTCGATAATAAATACATATTCCACGCCCATGTAATAGCTGTTTTATACACTTGCCGCTGGATTTTGCTTACATGTTCAAGGGAATCGGTATTTTTAAGGATAACTGTGGCGGATGCGTATCTTCTTATTTAACCTCTTACTAATTACCGGCATATCAGCTCAGGCTCAATTGGGCTCGCCGTTGAATGGCTTAACCTATGCACAACGAGGAACTTTTAGCAACGGTTATTCATCATCCGACAGCAATAAGGCAAACCACAAATGGTCTTTATATAAATATGCCGGTATCTCTACCGGCTTTTCATTTATGAATGGCGCGAGTGCTACCATGTTTTCTGTTCCATTTGGGTTACAGTTGAACAGGAGGCTAAATAATAACCTGTATGGTTTTGTTGGCCTATCAGCGGCTCCTGTGATAGTTAATCTTAATAGTACAGTGAGGAACCCGGCAATGTATAAAAACAATCCACTTTATTCCGGGCCTAACATGGGCAATTTGGGTTTGTATTCAAGGTTTGAGGCCGGACTGATGTATATTAGTAATGACAAAACGTTTTCCATTTCCGGTAGCATTGGAATAGAAAGAAACACCAATACTCTATACCCGCCATACAATAACTTCTATCAGCAGAAGCAACATTTTCCGGCAACCCCGGTCTACAGGTAAAACTGCCTGAAGAAAATCACACCACTGGTTTTTTGGTAAACATCCCTTTATAATAATTACGATAGGCATATCCGAGAAATAGGTTGGGAAGGAGTAGGAAAACGCCCATCAGCCAACCTGATGGCACGAGAATAGTATGAAATAGAAATACGTTCAGGCTGATAGGAAATAACACTACCGCTGAGAATGCTGCATATCGGTTAACCATTAATGATAGTCCACCACAAATCTGGATCAGTTTCATCATCGGATAGATATATCCGGTTCCCATGAGGCCTGACTTTAATGCAGCGGCACTACCTGTGTGCATGGGTTGGTATGGAATAAAATGGAAAAAATAGTCGAGCCCAAACACCAGGTAAATAACTCCCAGCATAACCCGCACCATTATTGTTGAATATTTCATAAAAAACTACAAATTAATTTATACACTGTACGAATAAACTTAGCCCTGACAATTGAAATGTATATTCGTATGGGTAAAGTTTAAAAAATCAGTTAGCCAACGATTATTTCGAACAGTCAACTTTCATTTTGCAATTTTAATAAAGATCTATCGATATGAACAAAGCGTTTATTATGCTATTCTCCGGATATATACTGACAACTGCTCCCATTAACGCCAGTGCGCAAAAGGCATCATCAGTAGAAATGAATAAACCTAACTCGGATTATAAACCGGCGTTTAAAGGTCAGACTCGTATAAGAGCCGTTTTAACCCAATCCGCTTATGATGCAAAGGTATTGACCTCATCATTAAAACGCCCCTGGGGAATTGCGTCTCTGCCCGATGGGAAATTCCTGGTTACAGAGATAGGTGGAACAATGCGCATGGTATCATCCTCCGGAATTGTTGGCGATCCCATCAAAGGAGTTCCGAATGTTTTCGCTGAAGGCCAGGGTGGTCTGCTTGGAATTTGTCTTGATATCAATTACCAAAAAAATAAGATGATCTATTGGGCCTTTTCGGAACCTATTGGTGACGAAAACGTAACGTCAGTAGCAAAGGGCAGGCTTTCAGCAGATGAAAAAAGCCTGGAGAATGTTGCAGTGATTTACCAGGCAAAACCTTCCTATAAAGGCGCTGCTCATTTCGGTGGCAGGGTTGTTATGGCAAAAGATGGCAGCCTGTTCCTGAGCACTGGTGAACGTTCTGACCGCGTAACACGTCCCCAGGCACAGGACCTAAAATCGGGGTTAGGCAAGATCATTCATATTACAACAGAAGGTAAACCGGCTGCCCGCAAC
>JANMMA010000298.1:0-4108 GCA_031372815.1 Sphingobacteriales bacterium | reverse complement strand
GGTGGAAAACCCGCTGGCTGAGATTGCTTACAGTGAAGCTACTAAAATCGAACCCGATTTTGAAGTGGGTGAGGAACTGTATGAAGCAGTTGAAATTATGGACTTTGGAAGGCGTGCTATTCTTGCGGCCAAGCAAACGCTGGCGAGCAGGATCAGTGACCTGAAGAAAAGCCATCTCGTGAAAAAATATGGCGACCGTGCCGGGGAGATCATCAGTGCAGAGGTTTACCAGGTTTGGAAAAAAGAAGTGTTATTGCTTGATGAAGATGGCAATGAACTTATCCTTCCGAAATCTGAACAGATACCATCCGACTACTTCAAGAAAGGCGAGAATATTCGTGCTGTAGTGAAGAAAGTGGAAATGAAAAATAACAGTCCCGTAATCATTCTTTCCCGCACCCATCCGTCATTCCTGGCTAAATTGCTGGAAATTGAAGTACCTGAAATTTTCGACGGACTTATCGTTATCCGCAAAATTGTAAGGGAACCGGGTGAAAGGGCGAAAGTTGCTGTAGAAAGTTACGACGACAGGATAGATCCGGTAGGTGCCTGTGTGGGTATGAAAGGCAGCAGGATCCATGGCATTGTTCGGGAATTGAAAAACGAAAACATTGACGTCATCAACTGGACCAATAATATTCAACTGCTCATTCAACGTGGTTTAACCCCCGCCAAGATCAGCCGTATGAATATCGATGCTGAAAATAAAAGTGCAGAAGTTTTTGTGGCTCCGGAACAGGTTTCACTGGCAATCGGTAAACGTGGTGTGAACATTAAACTGGCTGAAGATTTGACAGGATATAATATTGATGTTTATCGTGATACTGAAGGTGAACTGGATGAATATGATATCGACCTGGATGAATTTACTGATGAGATCGAACCATGGGTTATCGATGAGCTCAAACGCATTGGTTGTGATACGGCAAGAAGCGTACTGGTATTGTCGATTGATGAATTGGAAAGACGCACAGACCTGGAAAAAGAGACGATAGATGATGTACGAAAAGTACTTCAGGCCGAATTCGAAAAAGGATAAACACTGACCAACTATGGTCAGCATTATAAAAAAGGTTTAGGAGGATAAATGTCAGAAACAAATACACCGCGATTAATGGCTGCCGCCAAGGAATTCAACATCGGTAAAGACACCCTTGTTGATTTTCTTACGAGCAAGGGGTTTAGTAAGGATGACCTGAAACCAACTTCCAGGCTAACGGAAGACATGTATCGTTCCCTGCAATTGGAATTCTCGTCAGACAAAGCCGCTAAGATAAAAAGCGACCAGATCGAGATCCCTAAAGGAAGCGTTACCGAGGCCAAGAAGAAAAAAGATGAAGAGGAAATTCTCTTCAAAAAAGACACTAAGAAAAAAGTCGCTGAAAAAGAGGTCGCTGTTGCGGCACCTGTTGCTGTAGCTGAAGTGGAAGTGATGATAGAAGCTGCTCCACCACCTCCGCCTCCTCCTCCACCACCTCCTGTTGTTCCGGAAGTTTTGCCTGTTACTGAACCGCTACCGGAAAACTTTAAAATTGATGCACCTGAACTTGCAAGCCCTAAGGTGCTTAGCAAAATAGACCTGGATGCAATTGATTCTTCAACAAGGCCAAGGAAATCTAAAAAAGCCGAACCTGCTCGTGTTCCCACTGAGGAACCTGTAGCGAAAAAGAAAAAGGCCACCCCTCCACCCGTTGTAGAAGCCGAGCCGGTTGCTAAAGCATCGCAGGTGGAAGAAGTGAAAGAAGTGAAAGAGGTATTCATTGATACCATGAAAATAGAGGCCCCCGAACTCGAAGGGCCAAAGATTGTCGGCCGGATAGAATTGCCGGTTGATAACGATCAAAAGAATCGCGCGCTGGATGAAAAGCGTAAAAGAAAAAGAATTCCGATAGAGAAGAAAGGGGCACAGGCCTCTTCTGGTCAGTTTAAGCCTACATTAAATAAAGCCGGCCAGGGTCAACAGGCAAGGCCTGCACATGGAGCAGGAACCGGCGCACCTCAACAAAAGTCGTCGTCTGCCCCATCAAGATTTAAGGCGGAAAAGAAGCGTGAGGTAAAAGAAATCGACTCTAAGGAAATTCAGGAAAAAATAAGGCAAACACAGGCTAAACTCGCCGGATCTGCCGGTAGGGGTAAAAGCCTTAAAGCAAAATATCGTCGCGCCAAACGTGAAGAAATGGCCGATGCAATGGGAGAAACAACCGAAGACAACAAATTGCAGGTCACGGAATTTATCAGTGTAAGCGAACTTGCTTCACTGATGGATGCAAGTTTTGCAGAAGTCATCGGAAAATGTATGAGCCTCGGTATAATGGTGTCGATCAACCAGCGTCTTGATGCAGAAGTTATTGAACTTGTTGCCAGTGAGTTTGGATTTGAGGTCGAGTTTATCGACATGGAAAAGCAAATGGAGATGGAAGACGTCGTGGAAGATGACGACGACGGTAACCGGATCTCAAGATCACCTATCGTTACCATCATGGGTCACGTTGACCATGGTAAAACATCATTGCTCGACTATATCCGAAACACCACAGTGGTAGCGGGTGAAGCGGGTGGTATCACACAACACATTGGTGCCTATAAAGTGGAACTTCCCACAGGAAAATCCATCACCTTCCTTGATACTCCGGGTCACGAAGCATTTACGGCTATGCGTGCGCGTGGTGCCAAGGTGACTGATATTGCGGTGATCGTGATTGCGGCAGATGATGCCGTAATGCCACAGACCAGGGAGGCGATCAGTCACGCCCAGGCGGCTGGTGTTCCTATGATCTTTGCCATCAACAAGATTGATAAAGAAGGTGCGAATGCACAAAAAATATACGAGCAGCTTGCAGGTATGAACATCCTTGTTGAAGAATGGGGTGGTAAGTTTCAAAGCCAGTTACTTTCTGCAAAGCAGGGGCTCAACGTTGACCTGTTGTTGGAAAAAGTATTGCTGGAAGCTGAACTGCTCGACCTGAAAGCCAACCCGGACAGGGAAGCCAACGGTACCGTGGTAGAAGCAACGCTCGACAAAGGACGCGGATACGTAGCTACCGTACTTGTACAGAATGGTACGCTGAAGAATGGAGATATTGTGGTGAGCGGACAGCATTTTGGACGAGTGAAGGCAATGTTCAATGAACGTAATAAGAAAGAAGACACGGCACCGCCGAGTAGTCCCATATTGATCCTTGGGCTGAATGGTGCTCCACAGGCGGGTGAGAAGTTTAAAGTGTACGAGGATGAAGCGGAAGCCAAAGAAGTGGCCAGCCGTCGCGCCCAGATTCTTCGTGAGCAGGGCATCAGGACCAAAAAACATATTACGCTTGATGAGATCGGTCGCCGTCTGGCACTGGGTAATTTCAAGCAATTGAATATTATCATCAAGGGTGACGTGGATGGATCGGTAGAAGCATTAAGTGACTCACTACAGAAACTATCTACCCCTGAGATCGCTGTTTCGGTTGTACTCAAGGGAGTTGGTCAGATCACAGAAAGTGACGTATTGCTGGCAACTGCATCAGATGCCATTATCCTTGGATTTAATGTAAGGCCATCGATGCAGGCTAACAAGCTTGCTGAAAACGAAGGTGTGGAAATAAAGCTTTATTCTATTATCTATAACGCCATCGAAGAGATCAAGAGCGCGATGGAGGGTATGCTTGAACCGAAAATCCAGGAGAAGATCGTTGCCAATGTGGAAGTCCGTGAGGTATATAAGTTCGATAAAGCCACTGTGGCCGGATGTTATGTACTGGATGGCAAGATCCTTCGAAACAGTAAGATCCGTGTAATCAGGGATGGTATAGTTGAATATCCTAAGGGTGAAGGTCAGGCTGCAGAGCTTGGTAGCCTGAAGCGTTTCAAAGACGACGTCAAAGAAGTTCCATCGAATATGGAGTGCGGGCTTACCGTGAAGAATTATGCTGATATGAAAGTTGGAGATATTATAGAAGCGTTTGAAGAAGAAGTAGTGAAGCGGACGCTATAATTTTGCCGCAGGCAAAATTATAGATTGGCGGATTAGCGGATTGGCGGATTGGCGGATTGACGGATTGACGGATTAGCGGATTGACGGATTAGCGGATTTTATATTCTTTGCGTTTCTGCGTTTTTTGAG
>JANMMA010000290.1:0-3119 GCA_031372815.1 Sphingobacteriales bacterium | reverse complement strand
CCTTGCATCACTGATAAGTTCATTAATGGTGGCGTTTTTATTTTCTTTTTCGACAGATGACATGGCTTCCATGTAAGCCGCAGTAGCATTTTGTTTCTTTTTGTTTTGAAACATTTGTTGCGCGCCGATCATATACTGACCCATGCCGGGTGTGCCCATATCGCTTTTCTTCCACATCGATGGATTATAGGGTACCATCCATAAACCTGTGCTAAATTCAGGAGGCATCCAGCTCCGGGCGCCTTTTGCCGCTTCGTCCATGGACCTTATCTCGTTATCATACATTTTCACCGCAGGATGCTGTGTCCTTATGGAATCGATGATAACGTCAAGCGTCAGCGTTTGACTGTATAGGTTTACACTAACGATAATGGCCAGGGACAACAGGATTTGTTTATTCTTTGACATCGATTATTTCAATTTTGCCTTTACGTTTTAATTCTCTTTCTTTTACCATTTCAAAAATTACCGGTGTTACCAGCAATACATATATAGTGGATGTTATGGTACCTCCTATAAGCGGGATGGTTATTGGCCTCATGATATCACTGCCTACTCCCGTTGCCCATAAAATGGGAATCAATCCAAAAAGGCTTACAGACACCGTCATAAGTTTGGGCCTTAACCTTTTTACCGACCCTTCCATCACATATTCCCGGATGAGCGCTGGCGAGAGCGTGGCAGATGAATTGCCATACTTTTTGGTCATATTGACCATTGCTTCATTAAGATATATGGTCATCAGCATGGCGGTTTCAATAGCCATACCGAACAATGCAATAAATCCAACGGCAACGGCCACTGATAAATTGACTTCAAAAAAGTAAACCATGAATACACCACCGATTAGTGCAAAAGGAACGGTAATGAGGGTGATGAATGATTCCTTGAATGATCGATACGTGAAATATAGTACCATGAAAATGATAGCGATGACCAACGGCAATATCATACTTAGGGTTTTGTTTGCCCTGATCTGGTTTTCCCATTGCCCACTCCATTCGAGGTAGTAGCCGCGGGGAAGTTTCATAATCATCTGGTTCAATTTTGCCTGCGCTTCCTGCACCGTACTACCCAGGTCCCTTTCGCGGACATTGAATAATACGGTACCACGAAGCATTGCGTTTTCGGAATTGATCATCGGAGGTCCATCGCTTAATTTTATGTCCGCCACTGCTTCAAGAGGTATGGGTCCAAAGTTCATCGTCTGCACCTGCAAGCGTTTTAACGCATCAAGATTATTTCTGAAATCCTGTCCATACCTGGCATTGACAGAAAATCGCTGCCTTCCCTCTATGGTTGTGGTAAGTTTCATTCCGCCTAAAGCACTTTCTATAACCGTATTGACGTCATCAATCGAAAGGCCATACCGGCCAATTTCATTTCGTTTGATAATAATGTCGATATATTTTCCACCAGTAATAGGTTCTACATAAAGATCTTTGACACCATCAATATTTTCCAGTTCTTTTTTAATGGTTTTCGCAAAGGCATAAATGCTATCCAGGTTTTGTCCATAAACTTTTAGTCCTACATCGGTTCTAATACCGGTCGACAACATATTAATCCGGTTGATAATGGGTTGGGTCCATCCATTGGTTACGCCCGGAATTTGCAATTTTCCGTTGAGTTCATTGATGATTGCTTCGCGGTCCATACCCTCTCGCCATTCATTTGTTGGCTTGAGCAGAATAATGGTTTCGATCATACTGATGGGCGAATTATCTGTTGCCGTATTGGCCCTTCCTGCTTTGCCCAGTACGTGTAAAACTTCGGGTACGGATCTGATAATTTTATCCTGAACCTGTAACAACCTTTTTGCTTCTGAATTAGAAACGTCCGGAAGCGTAACAGGCATGAACAGTAGCGAGCCTTCATCCAGGGGTGGCATAAACTCCGATCCAAGCCTTGTCATCATGAAAATGCCAATAATCAATGCGATGATATTAATGCCGATGGTCGTTTTTCTCCACTTAAGGCAGACTTTCAGGATGGGAGTATATATTTTTTCGAGCGTTCTGGTTACTGGATTTGAGCTTTCAGGTTTAAGCCGGCCTTTAAGAAAAAATGAGATCATGACCGGTGTAAGCGTGATGGCCAAAAAAGCGTCAATTAACAGAATGAATGTTTTTGTCCATGCCAGTGGATGAAAAAGTTTTCCTTCCATTCCTGTGAGTAAAAAAACCGGAAGAAAAGAAGTCACCACTATAATGGTCGAATAAAACACACCAGGCCCAACCTGTTGGGAAGATTTTTTTATAATGGCCATTTTTTCTTCCGGCGTCAGCGGATCATTATATTTCAATACAATTTTTTTCATGGTTCAACGGTTTTGATCGACGCAAGTTTTTTATCCTGTGCTTCACTGATATGGCGGTAAGCATTTTCCACCATAACGATTCCGTCGTCCACTACTACACCAATGGCCAGGGCGATGCCGGTTAGTGACATTATATTAGATGATATGCCAAACATTTGCAGAAAAATAAAGCCTGCAGCAACAGAGATGGGTAGCTGTAGAAGTATGATCAGGGCACTTCTCCAGTGTAAAAGAAAGATCAGTACTACAATAGAGACGGTGATCATCTCCTCGATCAATGTGCCTTTAACTGATTCCACCGCTTCCTGTATCAGAACGCTTCTGTCATAAGACGTTTTGAAACTGACTCCTTTTGGTAATCCTTTTTCTACCTCTTTCATTTTGTCTTTTATACCAGCGATGACCTTGTTGGCATTTTCGTTATATCGCATCACTACAATGCCGCCAACAACTTCACCTTTACCATCCTCGTCAAAAATGCCCAGCCTTAAGTCGCCGCCCATCTGCACGGAGCCGATATCTTTAACCCTTACTGGTATTCCATTGTAATTGGTCAGCGCTATATTCTCTACATCACTGATGTTTTTGATATATCCGAGTCCGCGAATGATATAGGCCATATCGGCCATTTCAAATTTCCTTCCGCCAACGTCATTATTATTGGTTTTTACCTTGTTCATAATGTCCATCAGCGAAATGTTGGAGAACTGCAGTTTCACCGGATCTATCACCAGTTGGTATTGTTTTTCAAAGCCACCAAATGAAGCTACTTCCGCTACGCCTGGCACCGTTTGAAGGG
>JANMMA010000252.1:0-10528 GCA_031372815.1 Sphingobacteriales bacterium | reverse complement strand
CTTCTTCTGTCTCTGCCTGGAAGGCGAGGTTCACAACAATATTGGCATTGGTCAGGTAATGGTTGGTCTTGTAAGGGACAACTCGAAACATAATGGCCCATCCGCCCCTGTAAGGAGCATACAGCGCATTTTCACTAAATGAGAGGTAGGCTTTGGGCTGCGTGAATCGTCCGTACAACAAACCCGTTACGAGTGCAAAAAACATCCAACCCGTGATAGTCTCAACAGACGCTACAATGTCGGCCCCATCTTTTATCGGATTAATTCGTCCATATCCAACGGTAGTGAATGTCTGCGTGCTGAAAAAAAACATTTCCTTGAAACGCCCCCAATGATCACCAGATATAAGTCCAACAAACTGCGCCGGCCCCATCAAAAAGTATATGGATGCAAAAATGATATTCATGCCGAGGTAAAGCAATATAATAATCGCTATAAACTGAAGCCAGCTGAGCGATAAGAGCCAGGAGTATATACTTACCTGATGCAGGAAAGGCATACCCCTTTTTCGGATGTTGAAGGAGCCGTCTTTATTGACAAACCTTTCGCCGAGTTGTCCGGGTAAGATGCCGAACCCAGTGTCGGGGTTCGACTTTGAAACAGGATTGATTTTTTTTAGGAATGCCATGCAGTAACTGCTAAGTTAGGTTACCCGTTGGATTTATTAAGCACCTGGTATAAACTTCCTCCTTTATTGAAAAATCTGTCAATCTTTTTTTCGGTCGCAGGATCTGTTTCTACCGGCGGGGCATGATGGGGCTTGATGCGGGCGTCTATGATAAGCGGGCCGGGGGTGGACCAGTGTTTGTGTTTTGCATAGGCAGCCGTGCCATAAATATCGTGTGAAGGGTTACAGCGGGTGAAGGCAACCCAAAGAAAATTTCGCAGGTTTTGCGCGGTAAATAAAGCATCATCGCACCAAATGACCAAAGGCAGTGTTTTCAGTGCATCCAGATGACCTGAAAGAGCCATGCTGATGGTTTCTGCCTGCTGCGCTGCGCTTTCCTGAGTGGAATATGATAATGTCTGCAAGGCAACCACACCCGGCAGGATGATCGCGGCCTGTTGGAGCCCGGGAATATCTTTGATTGCCGAAGGGACTTCAATACACAACTCACGAATGGGTTCGCCGTAAGCAGCAAACACTACCTTACTTCCAGAGTTTAATGATTCGCCCGAATAATCAAGCGTATCAATGGTAGTGTTGGTATAAAAATGTATGTCGCGCTCCAGGTTGATGCGCCTCAGTACGTATTGCAGGTAGTCGTTCACGTTATATGTACTGAGGGTATTTGTTTCATCGGCAGTAATGAAGAGAAATTTGGCAAGGCTGAGCTGCCCCGTTCCCAGCACATGATTAGCAATGGTCAATATTTCCGCCGGCTGCTTTGCAGGCATGTATGGTGTGTAGCGTTCACTGCCTATAGCCAGTAATAACGGATGCACACCTGCAGCATCAACTGCATGCACTTCTTTTAAGCCGGGTATTTCCATGGGAATAGCAGCGCCGGTAATTTCATGTATGAGCTGGCCAAAACTCGTATCTTCCTGGGGTGGACGGCCCACAACGGTAAATGGCCAGATCGCATTTTGCCTTGCATAAACTTTGTGCACCTTCATGAGCGGGAATGAATGCCGGAGGCTATAGTACCCGAGGTGGTCACCAAACGGGCCTTCTGTTTTATTTTCTCCAGGATGAACTTCTCCCGTGATAACAAAATCTGCGTCAGTGCTGATACAGAATCCATCGTCATAGCAATAACGGAATCTCCTTCCTCCAAGCACTCCTGCAAAGGTCATTTCACTAATGCCTTCGGGTAAAGGCATTACTGCAGAAACCGAATGTGATGGTGGGCCGCCAACGAATATGCTCACTTTTAACGGAAGTCCTTTTTTGTTGGCTTTGGTCTGATGTACACCAATACCACGATGCAACTGGTAATGCAAACCGATCTCTTTATCCAACACATAATCATTGCCACTTAACTGAATCCTGTACATACCCAGGTTAGCATTCATGATGCCAGGTTTTTCTATGTCTTCGGTGTACACCTGTGGGAGGGTCACAAAGGCTCCGCCATCCATAGGCCAGTGTTGAATCAGCGGCAGGTCACTGATGCGGATCTGCTGATGCATCACAGGCTTTGTCAGCGGATTTTTGAAGGGGAGAGCAGAGACAGCAGAAAGCGCAGCGCCGCTGTATTTCAGTGGACTTTTAAACGCTGCAACGGGATTGTTTTTTAGTTCGATGAGTTGTTGCACTTTAGCCAGTGTATCACGAAAAATGAATTTGCTTCTCTCCAGCGTTCCAAAAATATTGGAAGTGGCCCGATACCTGCTGCCCTTTACGTTTTCAAACAATATTGCGGGGCCGCCTGCTTCATACACCCTGAGGTGGATGGCTGCCATTTCAAGGCATGGATCTACTTCCTCTTTGATACGTATAAGCTGACCATTTTTTTCAAGGTCTGTTAAACAGGATTCGAGGGATATATATGACATGGATCGAAATATTGTACAAAGATAATTCACAATTCAGCGAATAGGGATTCTGTTGAGGATTGCGGATTAGCGGGTTGCGTATTGCGGGTTGCGTATTGCGGATTGCGTTTTGCGGATTGCGGATTAGCGGGTTGAGGATTTTAATGGGAGTACCCGTTAAGTTCCGCAGGTCATTGAATATATGCTTTGCAATCACAACAATGTGAACAGAGTTTACTATTTTCAGTCAGAGAATGGATTTATGAGGAATTACCGTTGGTTGTATGCAGGGCTTATTACACTTATTCTTCTTGAAATAGCTAAAGTCTATTTTATCATGCCTTTTCCGGGCAGTCAGAAAGGCAATAGCCTTGGTGTTGCCTATTTTCTTGATGATAACCTTTGGTGGATCCGGTTAATTATCATCCTGCTGCTGATATATCCGCTCGTTCATGTTTTGAATGCACAGAAAAACTCCCAGCGTATTTTAACTGGGGGACTGATCCTCGTCTATGCTGGGGTATATTATGCATTTCAGTACCAGTTGCTGGCAGAAAAAATGTTCAAACAACCAGCGGCAGCAATATTTTCCCTGGCAGTTGCAGATACCAATAAGCAAAAACTTGTTCTCGGCGTTTCTATCAATGGTGAAGCTAAAGCATACCCTGTGGAGATCATCGGGTATCACCACCAGGTGCGGGACACGCTAAACGGAGAACAGTTGATGGTGACGTATTGCACGGTATGCCGGTCAGGAAGGGTGTTCAGTCCTATCGTCAATGGACATACGGAAAAGTTCCGGCTGGTGGGTATGGATCATTTCAATGCAATGTTCGAAGATGAAACCACGAAAAGCTGGTGGCAACAGGCGACGGGAAAGTCGATCATAGGTCCCATGAAGGGCTACCAGTTACCGGAAATACCATCGGAGCAAATGAGGCTGGGCGATTGGCTTTATATTCATCCGAACAGTATGGTGATGCTGGGCGACTCGACGTTCAAGGAAGAATATGACAGCCTGAAGGGTTATGACGAGGGTTTGAAAAGAAGAGATACTTTGTCGTGGCAGCGCAAATCATGGGTGGTGGGTGTTACCATGTTGAATTACTCAAGGGCATACGACTGGAATGAACTGGAACTAAAGCAATGGATCGAAGATGTGTTGGATACCATGCCTCTATTGTTAACCATCGAACCGAATAAAAAAACTCACTACGTACTGTACCGCCAGCTAAACGACAGTACGTTACATTTTGAGCGCGACGTTTCTACAGGTTATTTAAAAGATAAAGAGACTCAATCACTCTGGTTAAATAATGGGCTTGCGGTGGGGGGGCCGATGAAGGGAAGACAATTACCGAGAATTCAGTCGTACCAGGAATACTGGCATTCTTGGAAACAGTTTCATGATAAAACTGATCGTTTTATTTCTATAATGCGATAATGCGGTAATGCGGTAGTGCGATAATTCAAATGCGATAATTCAAATGCGATAATGCAAAATGGGATAATGCCGAATGCGATAATGCAAATTCGGTAATGTAAAATGCAAAATGCTATAATGCAAAATGCTATAAAGCAAAATGCGATAATCCCGAAATTTCGGGATTATCGCATTTGCAAATATTCATTAGCACATTACCGCATCAGCACATTCATCAGCACATTATCGCACTATCGCATCACCGCATTGTACTCAGAGTTCCTTGATGGTAATATTTCTATAGTATGCTTTTTGTCCATGATCCTGTAGAGCGATCTTTCCTTTTGATGCAGATCCATACCCTGGATAGTCTTTCCATTTGCCCGTTTTTCGTTTGGTTTTCCAATCTTCCGAATTCGCATCAAATTCTACGATCTTTTCTCCATTCAGCCAATGTTCAACTTTTCCTTTATGGTAGATAATTTTTGAACTGTTCCATTCACCAACGGGTTTAAGTTTCTTTTTGTCATTGGCTGCATACATGGCATAGTCTGCGCCTGCCTGTTGCCAATTTTCCAGTTTGTCTGGAAATCCAATGTCATCCATCACCTGGTATTCTGGTCCGGTTTCGTAGGGAGCTTTATAGGCAGTGTCTTCGATCACGTGATACATCACGCCACTGTTGCTTCCCTTGTCTACTTTCCAGTCCCAGCTTAGTTCAAAATCTCCATACTCTTTATCGGTCACAAGGTCGCCGCCATGTGCATCTTTCGCCGTTCCCTGGCATACAAGCGCTCCGTCTTCTACTTTCCAACTAGTCACTTCACCGGTTTTATTATAGGCATGCCATCCGGCCAGTGACTGTCCGTTGAACAAGGGTACAGTAACGGCTTCTGCAGAGGGCTGAACAACTGAAGTCGTATCTGTTGAAGCGGCAGCCTCTTCTTCTTTCACGTCACTATTACTATTACACGAAACAAAGGCAAGGATAGACAGAGCTAGTCCGGCCTTTTGGATTTTTTTGATCATCGTGGATTGTTTATTTTTTTAATAATTGCATTTTTTCCGGGTCCCAAAACATTGGTGCATTTTGATAATAGCTGTCATTACATAACAGTGCAGGTGCTGCTGCACGATACCCAAAGGTAGCGTCTTCAGCAACCTTTCCATTTTTACGTATCGCGGTAATAAAATTATTCATGTGATCGTATGGTCCGCCCAAATATCCTTTTTCCGCTTCAAAAGTAATGGCTTCCGGACCCATCATTTTTTTTCTGCCGCTGAGGTCGCCGCCCGACTGTTTCATCTTTTCGATATAAAAAGGATCATCAGATTCATTGACCTTGTTTCTTTTTAGGGTTACACTGTCCCAGGTAACATCCATCGACCCCTCACTTCCCACCAGTTTGAGATAGGTGGTGCCGCTGGTGCCATCCACAAAATTACAACGGAGTGACAGGTTAAATGCAGGATGCGCTGCTGCCTTGGGATAATCAAAAGTGCCCAGCAGAACGTCAGGAACCTCGCGCCCGTCGTTCCAGTATCTTAGTCCGCCTGCAGCATATACTTTATTCGGCCCATAAGATTCAGTGATAAAATGGAGGCTGGAAAACAGGTGCACAAAAAGATCGCCGGCCATACCGGTTCCATAATCGGTATAATTTCTCCACCGGAAAAAGCGCATCGCGTCAAAAGGTCTTTTGTTGGTATTGGCTACGTAGGTATCCCAGTCCACTGTTGTTGGCGAAGCATCTGCTGGAATCGGGTACTGCCATACTTCCACTGCTCCGCGCCGGGCCCAGAAACCTTCGGCATAATTAAGTTGTCCTATCGCACCGTCTTTGAGGAGTTGCTTTGCTTTTTCGTTTCCGAGGGAGGACACGCCTTGGCTCCCCACCTGGAAAACCTTGCCTGTTTCCTGTTGTGCTTTGATCACCGCCGGGCCTTCTGTAACCGCGTGCACCATTGGTTTTTCGCAATAAACGTTTTTTCCGGCGCGCATGGCGTCGATGGAAATTTGCTGATGCCAGTGATCCGGAGTGGCCACAATAACGGCATCAATGTCTTTGCGGTTAAGTAATTCTTTATAGCTGCGGGTCGTAAAAATCTCCCCACCCCAGCGTTTTTTAGCATCGTTAATCCGGCCTGTGTAAAGGTCGCAGACGCCTGCCATTTTTACCCCTGGCACCTGTAATGCAGTGATGGCATCCTGAGTGCCCATGCCACCGGCACCAATCAGCCCGATATTAACCTGATCATTGGGTCCATAGCCCCCTGGACGCTGTAAAATGGAAAATGCATGCTGGTCAGCATCTGCCGCTAATATCGACTGGCCCGTGACGAGTGCCGCTGCGGACAGTGAAAATTGCTGAAGAAATTTGCGGCGTGAAGCCGCTGTGTTTTTTTTCATGCCTAAGCAGTTTTTGGTTCATGCCTTTTAAGGCTTTCAATAAAAGGATGAAAATTTACAACAATCGTATAACTTCTTTTCAATTAATTTCATATCCTGTTAAATCATAAAGAAAAAAAACTGCATGTCAAAAGCATTTTTGCAAGGGATCCTCAACAAAGAAAAAAAACTCGAGGACGTACCTCAAAATAATGTCATTTCAGGTTGGGCATCGTCACTGATCGGACTGATATTTCCAGAACTTGGGGAGCGAAAATTTGATAGTATCGAACCTATTGAAGCGGCTTACCTGCAGTTGCAAAATGAACTGGTCGTCATGTTAAATGCAACCACAGCATGCTGTGACTGCAACAATGAAAAAAGGGCCGTGGATTTCTTCAGGGGCATTCCTGAACTCTATCGCGTATTGAATACCGACATTGAAGCCATTTTTCAGGGTGATCCCGCTGCAAAAAATGAGTTTGAAGTGATACGCGCATATCCCGGATTTCTTGCCCTTTGCTTTTATCGGGTTGCCCATCTGATGCTTCTGCAAAACATTCCACTATTGCCAAGGATACTTACTGAACACGCGCATTCAAGAACGGGAATAGACATTCATCCTGGCGCAAAAATTGGAGAATACTGCATGATCGACCATGGAACAGGTGTAGTCATTGGCGAAACAAGTATAATTGGTGATCATGTAAAAATATACCAGGGCGTCACACTCGGCGCACTGAGTGTTGATAAATCGATGGCTTCAGTTAAAAGACATCCAACCATTGAAGATCATGTCATTATTTATTCCAATGCCACCATTCTTGGTGGTGATACGGTCGTAGGGCACCACAGCGTGATCGGTGGAAACGTATGGCTCACCAACTCTGTTCCACCGGGTTCATTATTGTACCACAATGCAGAGATCACGGTGTTGGAAGGAAAAACATTAAACGTATAATATGGCTGGCATAGCGGACCTCATTGGCAATACACCATTGGTGGAAATTCAGAGACTCAATCCAAATCCTAACGTCAAAGTATACGCGAAGTTAGAGGGAAACAACCCTGGAGGAAGTGTTAAGGACCGCCCTGCCTATAATATGATCAAATCGGCTTTGGACCGTGGCGACATTAATAAAGAGACTGTGCTGATTGAAGCAACAAGTGGTAATACAGGGATTGGGATGGCACTCGTCGCGTGTTTATTTGATCTTCGTATAGAACTGGTATTGCCTTCCAACTCAACCCGTGAACGGGTGCTTACCATGGAAGCATTTGGCGCTAAAGTAACCCTGCTGGAAGGCATCGAAAAATGCAGGGACTACGCGGAGGAGAAGGCTGCCTCGGGGGGATTTTATTTACTCAATCAGTTTGCTAATCCCGACAATTACATGGCCCATTACAAGACCACCGGACCAGAACTCTGGCGTGATACCAACCAGGGCATTACGCATTTTGTTTCTTCAATGGGTACCACAGGTACCATCATGGGCGTATCGCGGTTTCTTAAAGAAAAAAATCCCGACATTCAAATTGTGGGATGCCAGCCTTCGGAAGAGAGCTGTATACCCGGTATAAGAAGATGGAGTAAAGAATACCTGCCTAAAATATTTGAGCCGGAGCGCGTAGACCGGACGATGGATGTATCTGAAGCAGAAGCTGTAAAAATGTCAAGGTTGCTTGCCAAAAAAGAAGGCATATTTGCCGGCATGAGCAGTGGAGGTGCAGCCACTGCCGCGTTCAGGCTTTCGGAAGAATTGAGCAGCGGCATTATCGTATTTATTGCCTGCGACAGGGGAGATCGGTACCTGTCAAGTGACTTATTTGGGTAACTTAATTGTCAATATTATTGTATGAATAGAATCTTGTTTTGTGTTATGCTTGGTATGTCTGCATGCCAGGTTAATTAGTTGGATATCCGTAAACGGTAGTACCGCAATCAGAATAGATGGTTTTGAAGCGTATAGCAGGTATGCGGCGAAGTTGGAATGTCCAAAATAAACATCTGCATTCAGGTCCATTCTATAAGGAACCCTGCAGGCGGAAGGGTTTCCAACCCACTATAAAAAGGATATCTTATAACCATTTCGGAATTCCCCGATACCCCGTCGCTTTAACGTTTTATTCACAGGATAGTATACCCAATTTAGTAGCATGGCATTGAAATTAATGGTTAACTGGTAACCGGAAGAAACGTTTCGTATAATAGTCCCCCAGTGAGATTTAAGTAGTAATTTTCCGGTGTTAAAGTATGGTGCAAAAAAGGACATTAGGCTGGCGTTTGGTTAAATGGGTGGCTATATTCCTCGGGAGCTTGCTATTGTTGCTTGTTCTCGTGATTTTATTACTGCAGACGCCCTACGGTCAGTCTATGGTAAAAGTACAGGGTGAAAAATACCTGCGCAACAAATTGCAGACAAGGTTATCCATCGGTACACTGAAAATTAATTTTCTTACCGGGATCCATCTTACCAACCTTATGCTGGAGGACCAGCAAAAAAAAGAATTGTTATCAATTGAGAAACTGGATGTACTGTATGATTGGGCAGGACTATTACGGAAGTATGTGAACCTCTCTGATATTGCTCTAAAAGGCGTCAGCATAAACCTAAGCAGGGATAGTGCCAGCAAAAAGTTCAATTACGATTTCATTACAGAAGCATTTGCATCTTCAGATACGACAGCAAAAGACGACTCGTCGGGATTTTCCATTCACCTGGGAAAAATTTCATTGGACTCCATCAGGTTCAACATGCACGATGAATTTGGCGGGCAACAATATACTGTTAGCCTGGTAAAATTTCGAACAGATATTACTAGTTCTAATCTTGATAAACTTCATTTTCATGCGAATTATGTTTTGTCGGATGGACTGGACTGTTCCATTGCCCTCAAACAAACGGGAAAAACGGAAGAGCGAGTCATCGACACCGTTGACGTGTCCACACCTATGCGTTTTGTGGTTGATACTGTAAACCTCAGTAACACCCTCTTTCATTTTAAAAACGCTTCTATTAATACTGAGGTCAATACCAAAATCGGTAACCTTTTTGCAAAATTTGTTGATTATCGTTCTGAAGAACTTACCGCATCAGCTGAAATCATTACACTGAAGGACCATAGTTCAGAAGTCAATATGAAGTCGGAGAAAACACCCGCGGAAGAAGCAAAAGAAGTAAAACTGTATACACCCAAGGCATTTACTTATTTCGTTGATTCCATTGCCATCGAGAGAAACCAGTTTACGTATAACGACAATGCAAAGCCTTCAGCAGGAGCCGGTGCGATAGATTATGCTCATATTGGATTGAAGGACCTTAACCTTCACCTTAGTGATCTAGGATACAATGGAAAGATTTATTCCGCCAGGATACATGACCTGGCGGTTGTAGAAAAGAACGGTTTGGCAGTAAAGGAATTGAGGGGCGCGGTAAGTTATTCCGACTCCGCTATAAAACTCGGCAAGATTTATCTGAGAACGTCTAATAACCAGATCAATGTAGACGCGACCGTGGTTACCATACCCGGCAAAAAAGCTTCTGAGAAAAATTATCTCATTAACGCGGGGTTGAGCAGTCCGGGCCTTCGTTTAAAAGAAGCCGCTTATTTTCAACCCGATCTTGCTTCCAATAAATATTTCAAGCTACTGATGGGAAAGACCATAAAGCTAAGCACAAACATCAGCGGCAGCCTGGATAAACTTCATATCCCTAAACTGACCATCAGCGAAGCATCCAATAGAATTACGGCAAGCGCTGATATCCTAAATCTTCCCGATACCAAAAACATGGTGATCAATCTGAGGCTGACAGAATTTTCCAGCAGCCGAAACGGCTTACTATCTTACCTGCCCGCAGGAACCATTCCTGATTCACTGCTGCACTATATACCTGAAACATTTTCTGTGAAGGGCTTGTATAAAGGTACTACTGCAAATATGTATGCAGACCTTCACCTCATTTCTTCTGATGGGAATGCGACTGTTAAAGGTACCCTGAAAAATATCACGGATGCAAAGCGTGTCCGTTATGATCTGGCCGTTACAACAGATAATGTGGACCTGGCAAAAATACTGGACGATACTACTATGGGAAAAGTAACGGTAAGGGTGATCGCCAAAGGACAGGGCTTTGATATCAAAACGGCAGTGGCCGACTTTGATGTGCAAGTAGATGAAGCATTTTACAAAGGGTATCAATATCGCCAGGTAGCACTAAAAGGTAACGTCAGCA
>JANMMA010000208.1:0-18111 GCA_031372815.1 Sphingobacteriales bacterium | reverse complement strand
TGTTCCTGATCTCAAATCCGACAGATCCGGCTAAAATATTCATGGCTTTACCATTCTTTCCAACCATTTTGTAAACGGGCTGAATAGTATAGTATTCATTTCGGCTTCTTGCCAAAAGGCCAACATATTTTTTGGGGTTTCGCTGCACCGCGTTATTATCTATGATCATATCCCATGGATAATCAGCTTTTGATGGGATGATGCGCACTGCATAGGTATTCGTTCCTGCATCCCCAATTTTCAAGAAATCACTGGCAATGTTTATAATACTATTTGGGTTGTTTCCAATAGTCAGGTCACGGTAACGAACTTTTGAAAAGGCAGTCACTTCGGAGAAGTTTCCGCGCTGGTCAGCCAGGTTAAAACGAACTGTTTGTTTTCTTCTTACATAGTCCACGTTCAGTCGGTCAACCCAATCAATACTGATTGGCATTGTAAACCCGAAACTCGTTCCTTTGGTCCATGACCTGTCGACAGATGTTGTTTCATATTCACCAAACATGAGCTTTTGCCTGAATAAAAATCCCTGTCTTCCTTTTACTGCATATTCCTCCGTATTCCCCCAGCCATTATCATCAACAGCGATCTTAGGAGTAGAACATGACGTAGTATAAAACAAGACGATCAGCAGAAATGAAATGTAACGCATAACAAAATATTTATACCTCAAATATCATTTCTTACGACAGTCTTTACAATCGCACATTCATGTTAAAAAACAGAAAATACTGTCATAAATAATAAAGAATATGTGAGGAGTTATGTGATGCCAATAAAAAAAGGGACAGCATTTGCCATCCCCATTCAACCACCTGTCAAAACAAATATTTCCTGTCTTTTCTCCTTAATTCAACGAGTTAATTATCCTTACTACAGTCCAACCATTAGTCTCTTTAGCAATATTTCTGACGGGCCTATTACTGATACGTGTTTTTTTATTTCTTGCCTGACGGTGTCTTCATTCAACACTGAACAATCATCTTTCATTGTTTTCCCCGACATCATTATTCCCGAAAGCATTAAGGCATATAACATCAACTTTTTCATAACCTTTTTTCAATATCCAAATATTCCTCAAAAATGAATACCAGACAATCACATAAACATGTGTAAATATTATTAAACCAGCCTGTCCTTGAAGGCTTTTGCCACAGCTTCACTCTTGCTGTTAACGTGAAGCTTTTCGTAGATCTTTTTAATATGGCTCCGTACGGTGTCAATGGCTATAAACATTTTGGCAGCGATCATCTTATAGCTATAACCTTCAACCAATAAATGCAATACTTCTTTTTCCCGTTCACTTAAATTGTAGTCGCCGCTTTTCAATTCATTAACCTGAGAAAACATTTTAAGCACCTGGGTAGCAATACTGGCAGTCATCGGTGCACCACCACTTGCAGCTTCACTAATATATTCCAGCAATTTTGCCGGGGGTGTCTTCTTAAGGATATAACCGTTGGCACCGCTTCTGATGGCTTCAAAAACATTTTTATTGTCGTCAAAAACGGTAAGCATAAGCACCTTCACATCAGTATTGACAGACCTGATCAATTTGAGCCCCTCAATTCCGTTGGTTCCGGGCATATCAATATCCATCATGACAACATCGGGGTTCCATGCTTCTACCTCGTCTTTTACATGATCGCAGTTTTTATAGGAAGCGAGAACAGTAAATCCTTCGCTACCATCAATCAGCATGGTTAATCCCTCACGCAACTGTGGATTGTCCTCATATAACACTACTTTGATCATAAACTGCCTTTGGTGTAAAATTACTCAGAAGGATGTTTTTACCAATCACATAAATATGTGCTTTTTCATCAAAATCCCCTGCCGCCTGTCAATAATGCATAAATCTTTGGCGTAAACCTTCTGCTTATTTCACCTATTCCAACACATAGCGCCAAAACAAAAAACGGAACAAAGATGTAGGCCAGTAGCCTGTGATTAGGAATAAAGCCGGCATTCATTGTTACCCACTTCATCAGATAGGGAAGTAAAGGGACATGAAGTCCAAAAATAAAAAACGAAAAGCCACTGGCATGGTTAAACCACGGTTGCCGCATAAACCACCTGATCACCCTGTCTGCACCAAACCACATTGCCATGATTCCAGCCATGATTGCCAACTGGTGCAATACCAACAATGCCGTCCAGGTGTCATTATTATCGGGACGGAGTTCGAACGCCATAAATGTTTTAATTACCGATACGCCAAGGAACAAAATCAGTGCTATCCCCAGGCTGAACCATTTAGGCTCCTCTTCAATGGAAATATTTTTTTTCACCAGCCATACGCCCAGGGAAAAGAAAAACAGGCCTCTGCCATCGATAATTGGAAGCATTATGGTCGAGAAGAAAAAAAGGAATGTCAACGGGAGCCATATATAAGGAATCTTAATGACCATCCACCTGATCGCAGGGTAGGCAAGATTGTAGATAAACAATGCCAGGATAAACCAAAGTTGGTAAGAAATGGGCCTGAACAGCCATCTCATTAGCATTCCCCTCCAACCGATTTCAGTATAGGGTCGATTATCACCCAACTGGTCGATTCCCGCCTGGTAAACAACACTGGCAGTATATGGATTTTGTTGCAGTATGTAAGTCAATAGTAATCCGCCTGCACTCCAGAGTAAAAATGGAATGATCAGTGACCTAAACCTGCTTTTTACCTGAACAACATAAGTACGATGGTCATATAATGCATATAGATAGCCGGAAATCAGAAATAATAAAGGAATCCTGAACCTGAGCAAACCATTGGCTAACAGGTATTCTGTAAACGTGGTAATGGTCATAGGTTCATTCACTGTACTATAAGGTGCGAGGTATGTCTCCCGCAAATTATACCCATGTACATAGGCGAGCAGGGCAATGGAGACAAACGTAAAAAAGCGAAATTTTTGGCTCAGTGATCTTGTCATACCATCAGTTTAGGGGAACAGTAAGGGTAACTATTGTTCCTTCATTCGGTTCAGATTTTATCTGCAACGACCCTTTTAAAGACGCCGCACGCTTTGTCATATTCCCCAGGCCATTTCCATTGTCTGCCGATGTAACATCAAACCCGATACCGTTATCTTTTACCGTCAACAATAATTTTTTATGGTCGATGGTTAAAACCACTTCCGCCATGGTGCATTTTGAATACTTGGCCGCATTATTTACCGCCTCTTTAAACACCAGGAAAAAATCACGCCTTCCCTCCATATGGATTTCTGCATCACTAACTTCGTCTTCAGCTTTAAATTCAAAGTCAATATCCTTGGCTTCAAATACACTGGTTGCAAATTCCCTCATCCTGGCCACCACTTTTTGCATGCTATCATTGGAAGGCTTTATCGCCCACACGATATCATCCATGGCTTCCATCATACGCTGGCTGTTATCACTGATCTTATTTAAGTATTCGCTCGTTTTTATGTTATCGGTATTTAGCTTAGCCTTGGCCATCGAACTAAGTATATTAATAGTACTCAGCGTACTGCCCATATCATCATGGAGGTCACGCGCAACGCGGTTCCTGATTCTTTCCACTGCGAGGAGGCGTTTAATGTACAAACGGTGCATACCATAAATGACCAGCGCAATTATGGTGAGCAGTGTTGATAAAAACCATGCTGTGCGCCAGAAAGGCGGTCTTACATAAATCCGCAGTTCAGTAATATTTGCTGACTCAACGCCATCCACATTTTGAGCCTTGACCTGGAATACATAATGCCCGGGACCCAGACCGGAAAAAATAACATCAAGATCGGCAGTCCTCTCCCATTCAGGGTTGGCTCCTTTCATCCGATAATAATAACTGAATTTGTTGCGGTTTTTGAAATCCAGGCATCCGAATGTGATCGTGAAATTATTCTGGTTTGTATTGAGCACAATTTCATGAAGGGCATTCAAAGAATCCATCAACTGATAGGAATCTCCAAGGAAAAAATCAGTTATGGTAACGTCTGGCGTAGGGCGGTTGATTTTAAAGGCATCGGGATGAAATAGCAGTAAACTATTGACCCCTGCAAACATGACAAATTTTTCAGTACATAAATAATCAGCATTTTTTGTAACATCCGCTAACAGAATACCGTCATTTCTGCCATAAGTGGTAAATATATTTCGCTTATAGTCGTACCTGCAAAGTCCATTGTCTGTAATAAGCCAGAGGAAACCATCAGCATCAAGCCGCATACGTCGAATTGAACTGGATGGTAAACCCTCCTTTAAACCAATTGTTCGAACCCGGCCGTTTCGTTTATTGATGATCGTGAGTGCCTCAGTAGCCGCTACAATTAAATCATCGGTGAGCTGTTCGATGTCTTTACATGTAGCGCTGAATATGGGTTGTGTCGGAGATTCACTGCTATAATGCTGTTCAATTTTTCCTGTTTCCGCGTCCACGGCAAATATCCCTTTATCCTGTGTACCAAGCCAAACCAGCCCTTCAGTGTCTACCAGCATTTTATAGATAATGGCTCCGGCACCCAGGTCAACCATGACTTTAAAGCGAATGCCATCATACCAGATCAGTCGGCCACTTTGTGTACCGAATAACATATCCCCCTTAGCGGTTTGGGTGATATACCTGATGGTTGACTGGTTGAACTCTTCGGGCCATAGATATTGCGTTTTCCGGGTAGCCGTATCGTAGATCATCATTTGCCCGCGCTGGCAACCCAAAAATACTTTCCCGGTCGTTGATTGCTGATGCATGGCCCATACCTGTCGGTACGCCACCCGTTCAGTTGTATCGTTTGAATAACGTTGTTTGTACAATGGCGAAGCATACCTGTTAAATTTCTTATCCATGGTAATAACGCCTTCGCCCCAGGTCGATAGCCAGTATTGTCCGCCGGATAATTCAAGGATATCCGTGATGTTGTATTCACCTGGTTTCCTCGACAGGAACAAGTTAATGATTGTGCTGTTACCTGGCGTAGCTGAGTAAAGTCCCTGGTCCGTTGCAATCCAGATCACCCCCTCACGATCTTCATAACACTGGCTTACCATTTCGTACCCAACGCCATAGTTATCATTCAACTGTTGGCGGTACAACGTAAACTTTGCGTCTTCCTTGTTTTTTATGTACAGATTGGAAGCGCCGTATATGAAAAAGGCTCCTGATTTTGACTCAAAGAAGTTACTCAGTTCATCATAGGATGTATTGACGCCTTTTAACCCGGCGGTATCCTTTAAGCTCTTTCCAGTGGAATCAAAACAATAATAATGTTGGCCGTATTTCCAATTGAACAACCAGTGTCGGCGTTGACCGTCGATGTAAAATTCTGTTGCCATTTCCTGCGCATCGCCCATACTCAATATCGCGATGTTAGCCGGATTATTTTGCTTACTCCACATCTGCCTGGTCTTCTCGTCATAAATACAGATTCCCTGTTCGCAAATTATCCAGTATTGGTGCTTGAGGGTATCGTGAAAAATATTCAATTGCATATTCCAGTTGCGTGGAATATTGTTAAGGTCTGTCTGTTCTGTAAACTGTTTTTTTAAGGTATCATATTTCAGGACCTTCCCATACCTGGATATGCTTAGGTAGGTCTGGTGATATCCATCCTGCCAAAGTTTAAATTGTGCTCTTGGTGGTAATGGCGTGGAAGTGATCACTGGTATTTTATGGTAGCTAAAAGTGGCCGGATCAAAAATGCCAAATTCTTTTATAGAAGGTGCCGCCAGCCAGAGCTTGCCCTCTACAGCAGGAAGGATTTGCTGTATAGCCACATTTGGCATGGAATCCGGTTTAGTGCCAAAAGGATCAAACTGAACGAATTTTCGGCCATCAAACCGCTGAAGTCCATTGCTGTTTCCAATCCATATAAAACCTTTTTTGTCCTGGTAAATACTGTATACGCTGTTCGACGAAAGGCCCATTCCATCATCTGTGGTGATGCGGTTGAAGGCATAGTTAAATACCTGCGATGATAAATGCTTACCGCAACAGATAAAGAACAGGCAAAACAAAAAGTAGCGCATGCGATCTATTACACTCCAAATGTAATTCACGAAAAGGTGAAAATATAACGGGTGGCCAAAACCACATGTTTATGTGGTAAGCACCACTTTTCGATAATTACTTCAGAAAACTTTATCTTGATACCTGATCAACCACATGTATGAGAAAAATTTTTCCAACACTCCTTTTTTGTGTTTCCTTCATCACTACCATTGCCCAGACATATACACCCGCATTGGAAAACATTCAGGCCAGGCGTCAATACCAGGACATTAAATACGGCATGTTTATCCACTGGGGACTATCCAGTGTCTTGGCTGACGGTGAGTGGGTAATGAACAACAGGAATATCAAAGTGGAAGACTATTCCCGGCTGCTGAGGTCATTCAACCCGGTAGATTTCGACGCTGAAAAATGGGTTTCCACTGCCAAAAACGCGGGGATGAAATATATCGTTTTTATCACGCGGCACCACGATGGATTTTCCAACTGGGACACCAAACAATCGGATTGGAAAATTACCAATACCCCCTATGGAAAAGACGTTTTAAAACTACTTTCTGCGGAATGTAAAAAACAGGGTTTAAAACTGGGGCTTTACTATTCAACGCTCGACTGGTACCGCAGTGACTATCCATATGAAACCGGCAGAACAGGGAAAGGTACAGGAAGAACACAAAAAAGCGACTACCCATCCTACCTGAAATTCATGAAAGCACAGCTAACGGAACTGCTCTCCAATTATGGGGAGATTATGTCGATCTGGTTCGATGGTCACTGGGACCAGACCAATCCGGAAGGTAATGCCGACAGAACCTCAAGGATCGACTGGAAGTATAATGAAATATATACCCTCATTCATTCCCTGCAGCCACAATGTATGATTGGCAATAATCACCATTTGGAACCTATACCCGGGGAAGACTTTCAGATGTTTGAAAGAGACCTGCCAGGTGAAAATAAATCAGGACTCAGTTTTCAAACTGCTTCATCGCTTCCTCTTGAAACCTGCGAAACAATCAATGGATCATGGGGATATAACATCACCGATAGAAATTTCAAAACAGTAACCCAGGTCATCCAACTGGCCGTTGGTGCCGCTGGAAGAAATGCAAACCTGTTGCTCAATGTTGGCCCGATGCCTAACGGAGTAATACAACCGGAATTCCGGGATACGCTTGCCGCGGCGGGAAAATGGTTCCAGAAATACGGCCAATCGGTCTATGGCACACGCGGAGGGCCGCTCAAACCCCAACCCTGGGGGGTTACCACACAAAGCCTAAACAATGTCTACCTGCACCTGATGTATCCATATGAAACGGCAAACCTTTTTGTGCCCATCAAATCAAAACCCAAACAAGTGAAGATCATGGGTACAGAAACAGAAGTCAAATACATCATGACTAAAGATGGCATTTCGATTTCCACTCAGGGACTTAGTATCACCGGCCCTGATACCATTATATGGATACAACAGTAAGGAATTGATCGATGGAGTTCAGTTGCAATAAAAATTGCTGGCAACAATTCCCCGCCTTGCAGATGCCTTAGATTTGTTCAGCCTGTTCACCATGAAAAAAATATTACATACCGGCATTATCCTCTGGCGGATCTTGTACCCTACCGCCTATAGTTTTGCACTGCTGTTCATAGCTGCATATGCGCTAATTAAAAATGATCAGGGCCGCGACTTTTTTGTAGGGCTGGCTTTTAATGGCATCTCAATTTTCTATATGATAAAAACCAGCGTTACGCTGGTGATCTGGTGCCTGCTGATCTGGTATACCAACAGGCTTGTACTACAGGTGAAGGATATCGACGTTCCCGATACTTCCTTTGCACATCGCGTGATCCAGTGGCTTCCCAGAATTCTTGCCCTTGTTCCATTGCTAATTGTAAGTATTGCATTGTTTAAAGGAGCAAGCATCATTCACCTCTACAAATGGGGTACACTGATTGTCTATACTGCGGTAACATTAGCCATTGCCATTTTCCTCTTATTGTTTTTTATTAAAAGGCCAATTATTGCGAGAAAAATGGGTATAGCTTTTAAAGAAGATGACCTGCGTTATTCTCCAAAGAGTACAAGCCTGCCTGAGTTGATGAACTCTAAGGCAACAAGGGTTGCCGTTTGGCTGATCTTTATAGTAAACGCCATTCTATTCCTCCTGTTCTTTTTGCCGATCGAGGTTGGCTTCGCCAGGCTGCTCCAGGCCGCTACTATACTGTTTTGCGGGTTTATATTTTTTACGGTACTATCTGCTTATATCATCCTGAAATTTAACAACCGTCGTTCACCGGCATTTTTTATTTTGTTGTTCACCATCATAATCTTCAGTACCAACAATGACAACAGCAGTATCCGCGTATTAAAAACTACGTATGAACCTGCAAAACGGGAAAATATTGAAACCAACTTCAGGCACTGGGTTGAAGAAAGATTGCCTGTCGCCGATGATTCATCAGCGGCAGATAATGCCTACCCGATTATTATAGTCGCTGCAGAAGGCGGAGGAATCAGGGGGGCCAGTTGGACGGCCCAGGTGCTTAAAAAACTTAGTGACCAGCATCCTGCATTTATGAAACACGTATACGCTATCAGCGGTGTATCGGGCGGAGGCGTCGGGGCGGTATTTTATACGTCTTTTTACCATGATCAGCTAAAGGGAAACATTAAAGACCTGGGTAATTCAAACAAACTATTTGAGCATGCAGTTAGTGCCGATTTTCTAAGCGACCTCACAGGTTCATTTATTTTCTCTGATAATCTGCAACGAATCATTCCTTTTCCTATAAACGGGTTAAGCCGGAACAGCAAACTGGAAGACAGTTGGGGAATCGCATATCGCCGCAATCTGCTGAGTGAAACGATGGACGATTCGTTCCTTGACATCTGGTACAGGAATGAAACGGATACACACCTTATCCCAAACCTTTTCATCAATGGTACACTGGCGGAAACAGGGCAAAAAGCCATTACTTCAAACCTTTTGATTCATTCAGATTCAATGAAAGTTTTCGGTGATGATATTGACGTGCTGAATATACTGGGATCCGACCTTCCCGCTAAAACGGCGGCGTCACTCTGTGCGAGATTTCCAGTGATCACCTCCGGAGCATTGCTTAAGAAAAATGATAAAAGGCCTGTGGGACATATTGTAGACGGAGGATATAAAGAAAATTCAGGAATAGAAACTGCATGGCAATTGGTTCTAGGCTTGAATCCTTTTATCAGACGAGAAGAGATTCGGTTGAAGAAAAAATTACCGGTCTATATTCTTTTTATCCAAAACAGCACTGATGCAAAAACTATTGCAGACAGTGTTTCAGCGGCGCATATCATTCCGGATATTAGCACCATCCTTCCTGGTTTCCTGAATGCCTGGGACAGAAGAACCATTCTGTACAAAAATATTACGGCAAATCTCTTCAGGGATACTTTACTAAATGGGCGATATAAATATGCTGAAATCAGGATAAATAACGCAAAAGGTCTCCTGCCGTTAGGATGGTCACTAAGTGATTCAGCGCGGAGAAATATCAGTGAACAGGTGAATGCCCTAAAAGCAAACTCCTCCTTTTTTTCCGGAATAAAATGACAAGTTAGCCATAGGTAAACCCTAACAACCTGGCTACAATAAAACTTACAAAGATAAAAACGGAGAGATAAAAAATTATCCGGCCATGTTTCCTGGCAGTCGAATCATATACAAAAACTCTTTCCCCGTTCGGTAGTTTTTTTGTAAACTGACTTAGTATCCACCCGAAAATTATGCCGATAAAACCTCCCAATACGGCAGACAGATACCCCGCTATGATTATACCGGGATGAACTGGTTCGGGCTTCGACAATGCCACCAGTCTTTCCGACATTATGGTAGATTCAAGATCAGGGGTGACATCGATGCCCCGCTGATGCATGATGTGTTTGGCCAGTTCATAATCAAAGCTTCCCCACTCATCCGGCTTTTGTATTATGTCGGCCAGTTCCTGATCGGAGAATTGAAACAAATAATAATCCTTATCAACGCTGCCTACCTGCGATTCATAAAACCTTTGCAATACTTCACGAGCCTCCAGAAATTTGTCGCTTGGAATAACCAGGTTTACGTCGGGATCAGTTTTATTGAAAGCAAAGCTGATATCAAAAAATGGTTTATCCCTGATGACATGATATTCAATACCCGAACGCTTTAATATTTCACCAATTTCAACGGCCTGTTCCCAGGAATGTACTTTCTGAAAAGCCTCAAATCTGTCTTGTATTTGGTCCGCCGCTGATTCCATTGAACAGTAAGTTACGACATCTTAATTATTTATTATATTCAGTTAACCGCACTAACCTTTTGCATTAAACTAAACATCATGTCAAAATCTACCCGAACGGACCCAAAAAAAACAAAGCAAAAAAAAACAGCTAATGCTACTGATAATAAAAAAAAGCAGACGAAAAAAGTAAATGCTGAAAGAACGAAATCAAAAGAAAAAGGAAAAACCGCCGTTGCTAAAGCCCGTAAAATTGATGAGAAATACAAAGAAAAGACCTCCCTTGATACCGCTTATCTTGTTAACGGATCAGACGGAGCTATAACCCTGGAAATCATTTTGGGTGCACCGGGGCAGACAGGAACTACTGATATCATCCTGGACAAGGTCAATATTATAACAGGCGAAACTGGCTCTCTTCCGGAATTTGCCCTGGGAACGAACAAAAAATTAAACGGAAAAACGATGTCTATCACTACCGTTATATCGGATACGGCGAAGGACACAAATTACCTGGAGGCTATTATCAGAATACGTGGTGGAATACGGTTTTCGGAATACATATTGTATAAAACGGTGGACAAAAACGGCGGCTCTGCCATATTCACTTCAAGCATTGAATTTTTTAAAATCTGACTATGTCCTTGAAAAATATTTTTGTCATTTACCTTTTACTGCTGGGAACCACTACAATCGCTCAATCTATTGACACCACCAAAATCAAACTAGATCTTCTACGTGCGCCAAGTTCTCCCGGAGCTAACCTGTTGGGCTTCGCTGTGAGCGATATCGAAAAACCGTCCGATGTTTCAGACTTTATGCTAACCCTGCAATCAGCTACCAGCAGCAACTCATTGTTCCCTACAAATTATGCGGTTGACCTTGCACCTTTCTGGCTTTTTCGTGCAGGCGGACTTACCACCGACAAATTCAATTCCCGAAAATTCAGTGATGCCTTCAGGCAAACTTTTGTGGTTTCCACCGCTATTCGAAATGCAGACTCGTCCAAAGATTTCAATCCGGAAAATTTGTACCAGTCTTTCGGTACAAAATTTTCCATTGTTCGCGGACAACTAAGCGCCAGGGCTGTGGCCGTGCTTGAATCAATTCATGAACTTCAGGCAGAGATAGCTTCAGGAATGAATCAGCAGCTTTCGGAAAAATTGGCGGATGATAATGTCTACCAAACGCTAAAAAAAGAGCGGCAGCTAAAATTATCAGAAACAATGGATCCAAATCATCCTTCGGTGATTGCACTGTCAGTGAAGATGGAGAAGAGACAGGAAAAAGTAAAAAATTCGATCCTCACGTCTTACGAAAATGAATTGCAGGCGCTTCAAAAACAGGCAGCTTCGTTTAAAGTTGAACGCTTCGGATTCTTTGTTGACTTCGCAGGAGGCGTAAGCCTTGAATATATCAACCGAACATTCAACAATTCCCGAATATATAATGCGGGTGCATGGCTCACCTTTGGCGCTAATTACCAGAATGGTTTTAGCCTGATGGGAATTACCAGGTTTCTGCAAAATCCAAAGAAGGTATTTGCTGATCCATCTGGAACGATAAGGAATGGTGATGTATCAACCTTCGATGCTGGTACCAGAATCATCTATCATCATAACGACAGCCGGTTTAGCATAAGCACTGAAGCTATTTACCGCAGTGTTTTAAATAAAAACACCATCGATCCATCATGGAGATGGGTGCTGAATACGGAATATGACCTCGGAAATAATCAACGGCTGACCTTCTTTTTCGGACGATCTTTTGATGGATCCACATCTAAGGATGGAAATGTAATTGCCGCGCTGAACTTTTTAAAGGGCCTTGGTAATCATCGCTAAGCTTGCTAACCGATTTTTCGAAAAAATAAACTTGTCGTCGGGGTTTTTCTTAAGTTATTCAAGTCCCGGAAACAAGGAAAACAATACCTACTCAACAAAGTGCCAACAAACGCCAGCGAGGTCAATAAGATTTATTTCTTTGCCATAGGGCTGATGAAGTATCGGGGAGATTTTAACGCCATATTTCTGCGCGATGTTCATTTCTTTAAGGGAGGTTTGAAAATCCTCAATACTACTCACCCTCACACTTAGCATAAAATTCTCCGCAAAAGACTTTTCATTATAGTGTTGTAATATAAACTTGCAATGGTCATGGGCAAAGCCGGTCATATCGCCTACATCCCAGGTAAGATTGAATCCAATATCCTGGAAAAGTTGTTTTGACAACTCAAATTGTGGACCTGAAGGAACAAACGGTTCCAGGGATAAAAATTGCATTTTACATTTATTTTATTCAAAAATAACTTCTGTATTCATTGTTTTCAAAAATTCAGACAATATCCTTTGGAGATCGCCAATCGTATCTGCGTTCGTTATTTCCCCTTTCGGGGTGATTTTTGTTTTTACGAATGAAATTAATAATTGAAGCTGATCAATATCTCTACATCCAATAGCATTAAGTGTATCCATTAAAGCTCTGTGTCCAAAACTACCGTCAGTTGATGCTGTAATTAGCACCGTAGGTTTTTGATAGAAACCAGAAACACTTACCGTCCAATCAATCGCGTTTTTCAAAGTTCCGGGAACCCCATGAGCATATTCTGGTGTACAAATGATTATACCATCAGATGTTCCCACTAAGTTGCGAAAATTTGTAACCTTAACATCTACCTTTTCATCATCAAGATCTGGATTAAAGTGAGGCAAAGCAGATATGCCAGAATAAATATTCAGGTTAATTTCACCTGAACACATTTTCATGATCCATTCCAGAATAAAATTGTTGACAGAGTTTATCCGTGTACTGCCGGATATTCCCAATACATTCCATTTCTTGTTTTCCTGGCTCATCCTAATATTTAACAACTTCGAACAATAGCTATTAGAATATATTGCAGAGAAAATTTAAATCAGCGTCTTTTTAAATTTCGGCACTGATCGCTTTTTTGTTGCCTGTTCAAATGCATATGCCATGCCCAGCAAGACACCTTCTTTGTATGCTCCGGCAACAAAGGAAAGCCCAACCGGAAGGTCAAACACTTGTCCCATGGGCACTGTGATATGAGGGTAGCCCGCCATCGCCGCAGGAGAGGTGAAAGAAAAACCAGTATCATAATCACCATTAATAAGGTCGGTGCAATTTGCCAGGCCTGCTGATGTTGAACAAATCGCATCTAATCTATTTTCCTTCATCATTGAATCAATGATCTTCCGTGCACTGGTAGATTTTTTCAGCGCATCTGCATAGCCTTTATCTTTGAGTCCACCCATAGCTTCACACATTTCCAATATTTCCTGTTTGAAATATGGCATGGCGCGCGGTTCATTTTTCTTATTAAACGCGATCACTTCGGCGAGTGTCTTAACCTTAGCATTAGCAGATGAGAGGTATTTATTGACGCCGGCTTTGAATTCGTACTTTAAAACTTCAAACTCCGCATTACCCAAGGGTCTGGTTAGTTTCAGCAATTCCACTTCAACAACTTCTGCACCTGATTTTTTAATTGTCTCTATCGCCTGTTTATACAACGCGATTACGGTTTCATTTCCTTTCAAAAATATTTTTTCAACACCAATTCTTTTCCCGCTAAGTGCATCAGCCTTTAAAAAAATGGTATAGTCTTTTAAACCCTTGTCCTTCGACTGCTCAGTAACCTGGTCAGCTTCATCCACACCCGTAAGTGCGCCTAGTAAGATGGCAGCGTCTTTAACTGTGCGCGTCATAGGCCCGGCTGTATCCTGGGTTGAGGAGATGGGAATGATTCCCGATCTACTCCACAAACCAACGGTAGGTTTGATGCCCACCACACCGCAAATAGATGCCGGAGCAGTAACCGATCCATCGGTTTCCGTACCAATGGCAACTGCACAAAGATTAGCCGCTATTGCTGCCCCTGATCCTGAACTAGAGCCAGATGGATTTCTGTCAAGAATACATGGATTCTTTGTCTGCCCACCCCTGCTACTCCAGCCGGAACTAGACCTGGTAGAACGAAAATTAGCCCACTCACTGAGGTTGGTCTTACCGAGTATTACAGCCCCTGCTTCACGAAGTTTTTTTACAATAAAAGCGTCAGCTGAAGCAATGTTACCCTCAAGCGCCATTGCGCCAGCTGTAGTCATCATTTTATCCGCTGTATTGATATTGTCCTTGATTAAAACGGGAATGCCATGAAGGGGTCCGCGAAACTTCCCTGCACGTCGCTCACTGTCCAGTGAATCAGCAATAGCTACTGCATCGGGATTAATTTCAATTACGGAGTTTAATGCCGGACCGGACTTGTCAATGGCCTCGATCCTTTGGAGGTACATTTCTGTTATCGTGCGTGAGCTGATCTCACCTTTGATCATTCGTTGCTGTAGTTCATCAACGGTTACTTCGTTCAATGAAAAATCATCTTTGAATTCGCCCAAGGGAATTTCCTGAGGTTCTTTCGGAATCTGTTGATCCGCATTTTTACATGCCCCCGCTAACGCAAGTGCTGATATACCCGCCAATGATCCGTTTCTGAGAAACCGTCTTCTATCCATATATTCAAATTACCTTCTGTTATCCATAATAAAATTACTCCCTTCTATCACCCTATAAGAAAAGATCAGTATATAAATGTGCACCTGGTACAACGGAATAATGGGCCAGGTCTGTTATTCCCTCTGCAGCCAGCACCTGCTCATCAATGAAAAAATTACCCGTGCACTGGTCTGATGGTTTACCCAGAATGAAATAAGCGGCATCAGCAAGAATGTCTGCAGTCCTGCTCATTTTCATAAGCGCTTCCCCACCAAGCAGGTTCTGCACTGCAGCAGTTGCGATGGTTGTCCTTGGCCATAAGGTATTGGCGGCGATCTTATATTGTTTCAATTCGGCCGACAATCCATAGGCAATCATACTCATGTTATACTTACTCATCGTATAGGCAACATGGCCCGCAAACCATTTTATATCCATGCTGATGGGCGGAGAAAGGTTCAGGATATGCGGATTGCTTCCTTTTTTCAAATGTGGTATACATGCTTTACTAACAAAAAACGTTCCCCGCACGTTGATATCATGCATCAGGTCATAGCGTTTTGGATCTGTCATTTCCGTTGGTGTCAGTTAAATTGCTGATGCATTATTGATGAGAATATCAATACCGCCGAACGTTTCAATGGTTTTTGATACCGCAGATTCGATCTGATCTTCGAAACGAATATCGCAGGCAACAGGCAGGGCTTGTCCGCCGGCCTCTACAATTTCCTTAGCCACAGAAAATATCGTACCCCCCAGTTTAGGATTCTCTTCTACAGATTTTGCAGCCACTACAATATGGGCACCCTCAGCAGCAAGCTTTAAGGCTATCGCCCTGCCAATACCCCTGCTGGCTCCGGTTATGAAAACTGTCTTGTTTTTAAAACTCATATACATTGATGATTATCCCCCTTCCGGCCAATAACCAAAGGAGTAAATTATTGTGATTCATTTACTTCATGAATATACGTTAACTGGGTAAATGAAATGGAAATCAGGCTAACGCAGCAAGGCTAATCAGCAACGCACCTGAATCCCACCGTTCCATTCCTTTCGAACCCCTGCGATACCCTCAACAACATTTGCCGGTAATGAAGTTCCCGGGGACCGCCCTGCACATACCACCAGCTAGACGAGGGCTTGAAAAAACTTCCACCCTTCATAATCACATACCGGTAACTGCCATTAATATACTCGTCATGTGTTAACTGCCAGACAGAACCCACCAAATCGTATAATCCTAAGGGATTTACACCGGCGGCGTATTTTCCAACAGAATAAAGTTTTCCATCACCCAGGTTACATAATGTGGAATCAATTCCTTCTATGGAGGTTACCGTCAGGGTCTCGGTAATCTTCTCCTCTTTTCGTTTAACCGGAACCGTTTGCTGCCACGGCCATTCCTTCAGGTTTTTTGTCTGGGCTGCATACTGCCATTCTATTTCTGTGGGTAAGCGCTTATTGGCCCATCGGGCATATGCCTCTGCATCCTCCAAGCTCACATAAATAACGGGATATTTTTCCTGGCCTTTTGGAATTTTTCCCTTCACCCAGTGTTTTAAAAAATTAGCAGAATCTTTTGGCTTATACAATGTGGCTTTTATGAAAGCTTCAAACTCTCCATTGGTGACCGGATATATGTCCATATAAAACGGATCCATTAAAAAAAGCTTTCCGGTGTCCTGCCCCGGATAAGGTATAAAGGCATCACCATTTGTTGCGGTAAACCTGAAGGGTCCTTCCGGAATTTTAACCATACCCACAGGCATTGAAGTCCTTTTTTTTGTTCTGGTAACAACCGAAACCCGCCTGGCCGATCCTGGAATTATTGAAACAATAGTTTCATCAAGCAACTTACCGTCATCCATAAGCTGGACTACAAGATCTCCTTCAAACCGACCGAACAACTTATTTATCGAGAGAAAATGCCTGCCTGGACGAAACCTGATGGCTTCTTTTTCATAGGAAGGAGGACCTGCCCAGATCCTGACATCATTTCCATTTCCGGCATCTACAAATAATTCATCCCCGTTCGCTGTAGCCTTTATCAATTGCGGTAATTGTGCAATGCAGTCCACCTCACCTTCATTATTTGTGCCAAGCCAGGAACTATTAAATGCATCAGCATTCACTTCTATCTCCCAATGATTGCCAACCTTAACAGGTTCCAGCATCCGATGGTGCCACAGGTCAACGAAATGAGATCCTTTTTCTGGAGACACTTCAAACAGTTGGCCATGATATCCGGAAGGAATAATGCTATAAACCGTATAAATAGTTTTAGTGTCTGCTATCCATTGGTTTACCCAAATACTATCGGCATTGGTTCTAACCAACGGTGTGAATATCCCATTCGTAAAATTTTCAGTATGCTCCCTCAAAATCCTGCTTGTCTTTCCGAGGTAACGGTATTGTTCGGTTATCCATGAGGGTTGTCCGGGTGCAAAAATATTCAACTCTGTACCATAACCATTAAAGAATGAAGTGGCAAATTCCCGCTTAATCGACTCCTTGTAAAGTTCGGCTACCCTGAATATCGCAAAATCAGGTTTGATGAATTTGTTCAGGTTAAGCATGGGCACATAGTATAGTGCATTGTGAACACGGCCGCTTAGAATACCGGGCATGTCTTTGGGAATAGCCATGCCTTCACTATACATGACGACACCTTTTTTTACACTGTCGGCGGCCGACTGTAATTCGCGGCTCGACTGTCCCCAGGTATCCAGTACCACACCATCGCTGCCTGTTTCGCGGATTAGCTTTGATAGCCCGGATAGATGGCGTTCTTTCCTGGTGCTTTCATCCCATGGGTTATACGCGATGAAAGCACGGGTCCCCATTTGTCTCAGTGTAGCAAATGCATTTTTAAGCCCTTTCGTACCACCAGGCAGATCGCGATACAGGTCGAACTGATTGCGCTGATCTAAACCCAGTGAAGGCCATGTAGGCCATATGCCAATGACATCGTCGCCGCCGTATAATTTTTTTCCTTTTGCCTCAAAGGCGGGTAGTTGCAATTTTCCCGAATCATAATAATTTTTATCCCAGGCCATTACCAGGTGCATCACATATGCGTGCCTGATCCATTCAAGGTCTTTCCGCTCATACATCGATCCGTCGAAAGACGGCAGATCGTATAATTTTTTCTGCTGGAAGACCTGCCTTAATCCTTCCTGCCAGTCGCCCCGGTAAACCGAAGAAAAATACTGGTAGCTGACATGTCCCCCTGCATACAAAACCGTTTCAAACCTTTTATGCTGCCCTTTTCCGATACTTTCCCTGTCACGCCTAATTAAGGCACATTCATTAACTGAATCATTGATCTTGCGGGACGCATACCCAAGCTCCCAGGCATTGTCGGG
>JANMMA010000188.1:0-2416 GCA_031372815.1 Sphingobacteriales bacterium | reverse complement strand
GCCAATCCGCCAATCCGCCAATGCGCCAATCCGCCAATGCGCCAATGCGCCAATCCGCCAATCTGAATAATGACAACAAATGAAAATTGCTACCCTCCTGTGTTTTAATATTTTTCTTTTCACTGCTGCTGCGGCCATTGCACAGCCGTATGCCAGCTGGACAGCGAGTGAACTAAAGCTGAATAATGGATTGGTTGAACGGATCGTTAAACTGCCAGGAACAAAAGGCAGTTTGTCCACAACATCATATAAACCCATACAGGGTGATTTTAAGTACTTCACAAAAAATAGTACTGACTTTCAGTTTGAGGTAAATGGAAAAAGCTATAATGGAAAAAGCAACTGGGCACTCAAAAATATTTCACCAATATCTGACGCGCGGCAGGGTAGCGGTGCAGCAGTAACACTGATAAGTGAAGATGGATCAATTGAACTGAGCATCCGGTATTTGTTGTATCCAAATCTTCCTGTAATTCGTAAAAACCTGGTGATAAGAAACCTTACCAGGCAAACACAAGTAATAGAATCGGTGGATATCGAAAAATTTGAGGTAGACAATTACTGGCCAACCACGTTTAGCTGGATTTGTCACGATTACGGTAGAAGACGTTCCATTGGACCTTACGATGGCAACGCCCAGGATGCCCTGGTAATAGTGCATAACAGCGATTGGCAGCAGGGCATTGTGATTGGTAATGAAGCATCGGGGGTCGTAAAACATACTGCCGTTTTTTGGGACGAGCGGGCAATGATTAGCGGGCTTACGCACAAGGACGCAAGATTTCCGTTTAGAAAATACCTCAACCAGGGCGACAGTTTTGCCACACCCCAGGTTTTTACCATGGTCTATAATAATCACAAAGACCCTGACGAAATATTGAATACTGCTGTTCCCGACTTTGTCCGAAAGCATATGGGCATTCGGCTTAGTGAGCTGCAGCAGAAACCGGTTTTTGTGTATAATACCTGGGTGCCCTTTCAAAAAGATATTAATGAGAAATTGGTCATGGAACTGGCTAAGTCTGCGGCAGACGCAGGAATGAAAGAATTCATTATCGATGATGGCTGGGCAGAAAACTATGGCGACTGGGTAATTGATAAAAAGAAATTTCCCAATGGGCTCAAACCTGTGTTCGATTACATCAGGTCATTGGGTATGAAGCCCGGCCTATGGGTAAGTGTTGGAAGTGCATCGACTAGCAGTAACGTATATAGGGCCCATCCTGAATGGTTTGTGCTGGATGAAAAACAGCAACCTGCTAACCTTCACATGGAAGACACGGCTATGCTCACCGCCTGTTTTGGTACGGGGTGGTATGGATATATCAAGGATGTTTTAATGACGCTATGTTTAGAATACGGCCTCGAATATGTTAAGCTGGACTTTACCGTAGTAACAAGCCCCTACCGGTTCGATAATAAAACTACAGGCTGCTTTGCCAGCAATCACCAGGGACACAAAGACCACAATGAATCTTTGTATACCAGTTACGAATCAGTTTGGAAATTATTTGATGAATTGCATGCTGCCAAACCAGGCCTCTTTATTGACTGCACGTTTGAAACCATGGGCGGTTTGCAACTGATCGACTACGCTATGCTAAAACACGCAGAAGGAAATTGGTTGTCGAACTTTAATGGTCCCGAAGCTAAAGTTGATCTGCGTATACGAAACATGGCGTGGTGGCGCTCGCCTGCAATGCCTGCAACAGCTTTGGTGATTGGCAATCCCGAGATGCAGGATACTGCCTGGGACCTGCACGTAAAGTCACTGGCCGGTGCATTGCCCATAATGTTGGGCGATCCAAGAAAATTATCGGTCGCGGATTTTAAGAAGTATAAGGCATATGCAAAATGGCAGCAGCTTATGGAGAACCGTTATGGAATCATGGCTTACCGGCAGGACCTTCCCGGCTTTGGCGAACCCAAAGAGGGGATGTGGGATGGCTTCCAACGCATTAATACCGATTCAGGAAATGGGGGGATCATTGGAATATTCAGGCACGGCGCCTTGCAATCAAAACAACTGGTGACCATCAATTATTTACTGCCGCATAAATTCTATACAGTGAAAACAATAGATGGAAAAATGATTACGAGGAAAACGGGACTTGACCTGCAAACAAAAGGCTTTGAAGTAACAATAAAGAAGCTGTACGATGGTGAGCTGTTTGAAGTGAGTGATCAGTAAGCCGCCGTGCTTTCGAAACCCAACTGCCATGACGCCATTCATAGAAAACTACCCTTACCCTATCCCAGTTCATTATCTGACATGTTGCCTCGCCGTTTATATAAGATTCGCATAAGCTGCCGGGATATGAACTCAGTAATGAGTGAAAACGAAAGGTCAGCACATTCTCTAAAAATGTGCTGACCCCATGAGATGACTTTCTGGATGGACTATTAACTTGCCGAT
>JANMMA010000186.1:0-7544 GCA_031372815.1 Sphingobacteriales bacterium | reverse complement strand
GGGTTAACAATTGACTATTCAAATGTATAAGTTCCCGCTTGAATAACCTATTTGATCATACGAAATTCAGGGAAAGCCTGTTCGACTTTAACATTTCTTCCTTTACGGAAAAAGCTCTTCAACTCTTTACGTTTCAGTACTATAACAACATCATTTACCGACAGTTCTGCAACAACTTGGGAATAGATGTATCAAGGGTGAATAAGTTGTCCGAAATTCCATTTTTTCCCATATCATTTTTCAAAACACATGATGTCAGGACGGGTTCATTTGAGCCTGAAATATTTTTTGAAAGCAGTGGAACCACGGGTTCGGCCAACAGCCGTCATGTGTTAAGAGATGTAGACTTATACCGCAGCTGTTTTTTGCACGGGTTTCGACAATTTTACGGCGATCCCGGATCATGGTGCATCATAGGACTGTTGCCGTCATACCTCGAAAGGCAACATTCATCATTGGTGATGATGGTGGATGAACTGGTTCGTTTGTCGGGGCATGCCGACAGTGGATTTTACCTGTATGATCATGCTTCGTTGGCAGGCCGCCTTGAAAAACTGGAATCAGCGGGCCAGCAGGTGCTGCTCATTGGCGTTACCTATGCACTGCTGGATTTTGCTGAGCAGTATCCCAGCAATCTATCCCATACCGTGATCATGGAAACGGGTGGAATGAAGGGACGGAGGGAGGAGATGACCAGGTTGGAAGTACACGAAGTGTTGCAAAAACAGTTCTCGCTACCTGCTATACATTCTGAATACGGGATGACAGAACTTTTATCGCAGGGATATTCTAAAGGATCGGGAATATTTTACTGTGCTCGCACTTTGAAAGTAATGATCAGGGAAGAAGATGATCCTTTCATCGTGTACGAAAGTGGACAGGGAAAAAAGGGCATCATCAATGTGATCGACCTGGCCAATATATGGTCATGTGCGTTCATTGCCACCGACGATGCCGGCATTCTGCATGCCGATGGGGGTTTTGAAGTTTTGGGCAGGATAGACCATAGCGATATACGGGGGTGCAGCTTAATGGTGGTATGAGTTTTTTGATTAGTTTGCGTAACGAATAAACCGACGAATGTCATGTCATTAGCAACCATGGTCAGGGAGACTTACCAGAAAGAATTTGGCACTGCACCGAGGGTATTTATGGCACCCGGGAGGGTAAATATCATCGGTGAACATACCGACTACAATAATGGATTTGTTTTACCTGCAGCCATTGATAAAGCAGCTTATCTTGCCTTCGGGCCTGCAGTGGGTAATATCGGGAAATGGATCTCTGTCGATTTTAATGAGACAGCTGATATCGATTTTGAAGATATCCAACCCCATAAATACAAATGGGCGAATTACCTGCTCGGCGTCATCGATCAGTTTATAACAGATGGACGGCAACCAACAGCTTTTAATATGGTTCTTTCGGCAGACGTCCCCATTGGAGCAGGACTCTCTTCCTCGGCTGCACTTGAATCTGTTACAGCCTATGCATTAAATAAGGTCCATGGTTTTGGATATAGCCTTCTTGAATTAGCGAAACTTACTCAGCGTGCTGAACACGAATTTATTGGCCTTCGGGTAGGCATCATGGATATGTTTGCCAGTTTGCACGGCAAAAAAGGACAGGTAATGAAACTTGACTGCCGTTCCCTTGAAGTAGAATATTTTCCACTTGAATTGAATAAATATAAAATCTTATTGTTGGATACGGGTGTGAAACATTCACTTGCATCTACAGAATATAACAAACGACGGCTTCAATGTGAAGAGGGCGTTGCGCAATTAAAAAAATTCTACCCTGAGATACAATCACTACGCGACGTAAATTCCGAAATGCTTGAAAAATATGCAAGAGAACTTTCGCCCGAGGTTTTCAAACGATGCTATTTTGTAATCGAAGAAAACAAGCGGGTAGAAAAGACGTGTGAGGCACTGAAATCGGGTTCCCTGGATAAGACAGGTGAATATATGTATGCCTCACACAAAGGGCTTCAATTTGATTACGAAGTCAGTTGCCCGGAACTGGATTTATTGGTGAAACTGGTAAGAGACGAAACCCTGGTGCTTGGTGCAAGAATGATGGGTGGCGGTTTTGGTGGATGCACCATAAACCTTGTACATGGTGACGCCATTGATGCGCTGATGGAAAAAATATCGCCGGATTATTTCAATAACACAGGCATTGCACTGCATGGGTACGAAGTGGTTACGGGTGATGGCGCCTCCGAGATCTTGTCATAAAGTTTTTTAATAACATACATGAAACCATTCCTACTGCTACTCTTGCTTCAACTAACGGCCTGTAAATTAATGGATAAAAAAGACCACCCTATGGATCATGAACTTTCCAAAGGATTTTCCGGTGATCTAGATGGAAAGTCGCTCGGTATCTACACCCTCTCCAATGCCAACAATATGAAGGTCGATATCACCAACTATGGCGCTACCATCGTCCGACTATACGTTCCAGATAAAAACGGAAAACTGGAAGATGTGGTGTTAGGGTACGATAGTCTGCCTGGTTATTACCAGGGCAAATCATACTTCGGTACGATTGTAGGCCGTTATGCCAACCGGATCGCCGGCGCAACGTTTTCACTTGACGGTAAGGCTTACCCGCTGGCAGCGAATAATGGGCCGAATACATTACATGGCGGCATTAAAGGATTTGATAAAGTAGTGTGGGACGTAAAAGAGGAAGATGAATCACTAACGTTTACGTATACCAGTAAGGACGGCGAGGAAGGTTATCCGGGTAATTTGGCCGTTTCTGTGAGGTATTCACTCAACAATGCCAATGAGCTGGAGATCCGGTACGCTGCAGAAACAGATAAAGCAACCGTACTCAACCTGAGCAATCACAGTTATTTCAATTTAGACGGACAGGGAAAAGGAAATATATTGGGTCATGAGTTAATGATCAATGCAGATTCTTTTACACCGGTTGATTCAACACTGATCCCAACCGGCGTGTTGCAAAAGGTGGCCGGTACGCCTTTTGATTTCACTACTGCACATACTATCGGTGAGCGGGTAAATGATACCAGCAATGAGCAGATTCTTTACGGCAAGGGATATGATCATAATTTTGTGCTGAAGGGTGATAATGGAAAGATGAAATTGGCCGCTCGTGTTCATTCTCCATCATCGGGAAGGACCCTTGAAGTAGAAACTACCGAGCCAGGGGTGCAGTTTTACTGTGGAAATTTTTTAAATGGATCTGAACAGGGAAAAGGATCAGTGTATCAATACAGGTATGGATTCTGCCTTGAAACCCAGCATTTTCCAGACAGCCCCAACCAACCTTCATTTCCGTCCACTGTTTTAAAGCCGGGAGAGAAATTCAGGTCGCAGACTATATTCAGGTTTGGCAATAAGTAAAGCAACATTTTCCAATATTCTTTTTTATCTTTTGTTTTTTTTGAAAGCTGATATTACCATATGCCAAAACTAACTTCGTTCGACCTCAGTGTTTTCTTTTTCTATTTTGTTCTTGTCAGTTTTTATGGATATTGGATCTATCACCGGAAAAAGAAAGCTGAATCAGGCCCCAAAGATTTCTTTCTCGCTGAAGGATCACTTACCTGGTGGGCTATCGGTGCTTCATTGATAGCCTCAAATATTTCTGCCGAGCAATTCATTGGCATGAGCGGGTCAGGCTTCAAAATGGGCATGGCCATCGCTACCTATGAATGGATGGCAGCGGCCTCATTACTTATTGTAGGTGTGTTTTTCCTGCCGATCTACCTGAAGAATGGCATCTATACCATGCCACAGTTCCTAACACGCAGATACAGCGAAACGGTGAGCATGGTTATGGCGATTTTCTGGCTGCTGCTATATGTGGTCGTGAACCTGACCTCCATCCTCTATCTGGGTGCACTTGCCGTAAGTACTATATCCGGATATAATTTCACCTTGTGTATGATCTTCCTGGCGGTATTCGCAATCGTGATTACACTTGGTGGTATGAAAGTGATCGGTTATACGGATGTGATCCAGGTATTTTTCCTGGTGCTGGGTGGACTGGCAACGACATATCTGGCTATTAATATGGTCTCTGACCACTTCAATACTCCGGGAATTTTTGCAGGCTTTAATCGCATGATGAAAGAAGCTTCTGATCACTTCGATATGGTGTATGAAAAAGGCAATCCTAATTATATGGACCTGCCCGGATTCACCGTATTGGTGGGGGGTATGTGGATCGTGAACTTAAACTACTGGGGATGCAATCAATATATTGTGCAACGGGCTTTGGGAGCCGATCTCAAAACGGCCAGGAGTGGTATTCTCTTTGCAGCTTTCCTCAAGCTATTGATGCCGGTAATCGTGGTGTTGCCTGGTATTGCAGCCTATGTATTGCATCAGCAGGGAATGTTCCAAACAGAAATGATTGCGGGTAATGAACTCAATCCCGACCGGGCCTATCCTGTGTTGCTAAACCTGTTGCCAAGCGGATTAAAAGGACTTGCCTTCGCTGCGTTGACCGCAGCTATTGTGGCCTCATTGGCAGGAAAGGCAAACAGTATTGCGACCATTTATACACTGGATATCCATAAAAAATACGTCGACAAAGACGCCAGTGACCATAAGCTTGTGCGTATTGGGCGGATAACGGTACTGATTGCCATGGTACTCGCTATATTTATATCACCGTTCCTGGGCATAGATAAAAAGGGTGGATTTCAATATATCCAGGACTATACTGGTTTTGTTTCCCCTGGAGTGTTCGCCATTTTCCTCCTTGGATTTTTTTGGAAGAGAGCAACGGCAACTGCGGCGCTCACCGCAATCATACTTGGATTTGGTTTTTCAGTATTGTTTAAATTTTACTTTACAGAAATGCCTTTCCTGGACCGGATGGGATGGGTATTTGTGATTTGCGTTGGATTGATGGTGGTGATTAGTCTGCTTGATCCCAAAAGCAAAAACAATAAAGACACGCTTGACGTTCATCCATCCATGTTCCAGACGCATCGCGGATTTACGATTGGCGCATTGATCATCACCGGAATACTTGCAGCGCTTTACCTGGTACTGGAGCAAAAGGGATAATTTATCTTTTTTATGAGTAAATATCTACTGGGACTGGATATCGGTTCATCTTCCGTGAAAGTGTCCATCCTGAATATTGATGACGGCAAGGTTGCAGCTTCGGCGTTTTCACCTTCACGTGAAATGCCGATTTCTTCACCGCAACCTGGTTTTGCAGAACAGGATCCAGAGATGTGGTGGACCGAGCTACAGCATGCTATCCAAATAATAAAAAAACAGGTTGATTTTAAACCTGATGAGATTGCCGCAATTGGAATATCCTACCAGATGCACGGACTTGTTTGTGTAGATCATGATATGAAGTCGTTGAGGCCGTCGATCATCTGGTGCGATAGCAGGGCAGTGGATTTTGGCAATTTCGCATTGAAGGCACTCGGAGAGGAGTTCTGCCTTTCGCATTACCTGAATGCTCCGGGAAATTTCACGGCGTCCAAATTGAAATGGGTAAAGGAAAATGAGCCCGGCATTTATGAAAAGATTTATCGCGTTATGCTTCCGGGCGATTATATCGCGTTGAAACTTACCGGAGAAATAAATACAACCAAATCCGGATTATCTGAAGGCATATTTTATGATTACCAGTCGGGCGGAGTGGCCAATGATCTACTTGATCATTATGGGATCGACAAATCATTGTTAGCTCCACTTGTTCCCAGCTTTGGGCAACAGTGCCGGGTAACCGAACCGGCTGCTGCATTGCTTGGACTAGCAGTCGGTACTCCGGTATGCTACCGTGCGGGCGATCAACCAAACAATGCGTTTTCACTAAACGTACTTAATCCCGGGGAAGTAGCTGCTACTGCCGGTACTTCAGGCGTTGTGTATGGTGTAACGGATAAGCTTAATGTCGATCCACTATCGAGGGTAAATGGTTTTGTTCACGTTAACCATACCAATGATGCACGGAGGCTTGGCATTCTGCTTTGTATAAATGGAACAGGTATATTAAATAGCTGGATGCGTAAAAATCTATTTCCAACCATTGGTTATGCAGAGATGAATGATATGGCAGCGACTATTGCACCAGGCTCTGAAGGATTGCTGTTTTTCCCTTTTGGCAATGGTGCGGAAAGAATATTGTCGAACAGGGATCCTGGGGCGCAGCTCATGGGCTTGTCCTTCAACCGACATGGAGCATCACACGTGGTAAGGGCTGCCCAGGAAGGTATAGTTTTCGCACTACAATATGGAATGGAGATCATGCGGTCCATGGGCATGGAACTGAAGACCATCAGGGCGGGCCACACTAATATGTTTTTAAGCGATGTCTTTGCTTCTGCTTTTACCAATGTATCGGGGTGCACGTTGGAATTATATAATACGGATGGATCGATTGGTGCGGCCAGAGGAGCAGGGGTGGGGGCCGGGATATTTTCTTCTTATGCAGAAAGTTTTCGTGGCATGCAAAAGGTGAAAGAATATCAACCTTCGCTTGAATTGCAGCAGTGTTACGGTGACGCTTATGCGAAATGGAAAGTTCAACTGGACAAGATGCTGTCATGATGGCGGGTGAAAAAGTATACGATGGAAAATGGGAGAAACGTTGGCATCCGCTCCGCCGGGAATGGATCGTGTATGCTGCCCATAGGAATAGCCGGCCATGGGATTTCGACATAAAGGAAACGGTGCACAATGCGCCCGAATTTGATCCTAAATGTTATTTATGCCCGGGCAATACACGTGTCAGTGGAAAACAAAATCCGCTTTATTCCGATGTTTTTATTTTTGATAATGATCACCCTGTAGTAGGACTCAATGCACCAGTTGTAGATCCTTTAGATCAGGGACTGTACAAGCGTGAAACCGCGATGGGCATTGCCAGGGTAGTTTGTTATGACCCCAGGCATAACGTTACGCTTACTGATCTTGATACCGGGTCGATAGCCAAAGTCTTTATGGCGTTGAAGAACGAAATGATTTTTTTCAGGGACCATCCGGCCATAAAATCAGTATTAATTTTTGAGAATAAAGGTGAGATCGTGGGTGTATCAAATCCTCATCCACACTGCCAGATCTATGCGACCGATTTTGTTTTCAACGTTGTGCAGAAAGAATTGTTAGCAATGAAAGTATATCAGCAGGACACTGGCAGAAATATTTTCGCCGATATTATTTCAGCTGAAAAAAAAGACGAGATCAGGATCATCGATGAGAACGATGTAGCGATTGCCTTCATTCCATTTTTTGCAAGGTTTGCTTATGAAACATATATTTTTCCAAAGGCGCCCCACGAGACGTTGATCACGATGAGTGATGAAGAAATTTATGGATTGGCAGACGTGTATCGGACTGTGACCAAAAAATTTGACCTGAATTTCAAGTCGGTATTCCCTTATATTCTGGCTTTCGACCAGTCACCGGTTGACGGTGGTGATTATGCGGGGTATCATATGCATATTAATATCTGTCCGCCTTTGCGCCAGCCCGGCCTTCCTAAATTCCTGGCCGGTCCGGAAACGGGAGCAGATACATTTATGGCGGATA
>JANMMA010000168.1:0-2943 GCA_031372815.1 Sphingobacteriales bacterium | reverse complement strand
AGGTAGAGGCAAGCATCAATTCATTGCAGGAAAAAGTAACCGATGTTCGTCCACAGATCAGGCTATTGGAAGAACAAATCGCTGTACAGCAAACACAATTAGCAGCCTTGCAGCGTGAAAAAAACAGGTTCACTAACCTCGTCAGGGAGCAGGCAGCCACCCAAAAGCAACTTGATGATATTACTTCGCAGTATGACCAGTTGCTGAGGCAAATGGAAGTAACCCGAAGGCAGATCGAGGTCCAGAGAACGGCAACAGGAACACAGAACCGGTCAGTGCTCAGTGAAAAAAATCCGCTGTCGAAGCGGGTTGCACAGCTGGACGACCAAATCGACAGGGCAAACGTGGTTAATCCTATAACGGGCACGGTACTGGCTAAGTACGCTCAATCGGGAGAAATGACCTCAGCCGGAAAAGCTCTCTATAAAGTAGCCAGCCTGGATACATTGCGTTTGCATGCATACATAACAGGTGACCAACTGGCTGGAGTAAAACTGAATCAGCAGGTAGGCGTGTCCGTTGACGATGGTAAAGGCGGATTTAGGAATTATTCGGGCAGGGTATCCTGGATATCTAATAAGGCCGAGTTCACACCCAAGACCATCCAAACAAAAGAGGAACGAGCAAACCTTGTTTATGCTATCAAGGTTGATGTGAAAAATGACGGCTACTTGAAGTTGGGAATGTATGGTGAAGTAAAATTGACTCCCTGATGATGGCCATCGACATACAACATATTAGAAAAACCTATCCTGCCAAGCCTTCACCTGTTATTGCGCTGGAGGATATCTCGATGGCTGTTCCTCAAGGGCAGTTGTTTGGCCTGATAGGACCCGATGGCGCAGGAAAAACTAGCCTGTTTCGCATTTTGACCACCTTATTGCTTGCCGATGGCGGTATAGCCTCGGTGATGGGATATGATGTTGTAAAGGATTATCGCAAGATCCGGAGTATCGTGGGATATATGCCCGGGAGGTTTTCACTTTACCAGGATCTTACGGTAGAGGAGAACCTGGGTTTTTTTGCCAGCATATTTCACACTACGATCGAGGAAAATTATCACCTGATCAAGGATATCTATAGCCACATCGAACCATTTAAGAAAAGAAAAGCAGGCCAGCTTTCAGGTGGAATGAAACAGAAGCTTGCCCTGAGTTGTGCGCTGATACACAAGCCAGACGTACTGTTCCTGGATGAACCTACCACAGGCGTTGACGCAGTGTCAAGGGTCGAGTTCTGGGAGATGCTCAAAAATCTAAAAAAAGAAGGAATTACTATCATGGTATCCACACCATATATGGATGAAGCCACACTTTGCGACCAGGTTGCGTTAATTAACAAAGGAACCATATTGGCGATGGACACTCCAGCCGGTATCAGGTCGCAGTTTGAAGAACCTCTTTGGGCCATTAAATCGACAAGTATGTATGAACTCCTGATCAATTTGAGGGATTATCCCCTGGTGAATACTGCATATCCTTTTGGCGAGTATCATCATATAACGTTGACGGGCAACCGTAATACTGAAGAGTTGTTGAGATACCTTCAATCAAAAGGGCAAAACTCTGCTGAACTGTTGGCTATTGAACCTGGTATTGAGGATGTATTTATGAAAAAAATGGTATGAGTGCATTGACAGGTGATATCATTATTACAGACAGGCTGGCAAAACGCTACGGTGATTTTATTGCCGTTGACGACATCAGTTTTACCGTAAAAAAAGGAGAAATATTTGGTTTCCTGGGTGCCAACGGGGCGGGTAAGACCACGGCGATGCGGATGCTGTGCGGTCTGAGCAAGCCAAGCTCAGGAAATGCCACTGTTGCAGGATTTGATGTTGGTCGGCACCCTGAAAAGGTCAAGCAGAATATCGGATACATGAGCCAGAAATTTTCCCTTTACGAGGACCTGACTGTCAAAGAAAATATGAAATTTTTCGGTGGTATATATGGCCTTAGGACTAGTCGAATTAAAATCAAAACTGCCGAAATACTTGGCGAACTAAAACTGACCGATCAGCAGGATAGCCTGGTTGGATCATTGCCGCTGGGATGGAAGCAAAAACTTTCCTTCAGTGTTGCCATCCTGCACGAGCCTCCCATTGTGTTCCTGGATGAACCTACCGGGGGTGTTGATCCGATCACCCGACGCGAATTCTGGGAAATGATTTACCGTGCCGCCAATAAAGGAACCACTGTATTTGTGACGACGCATTATATGGACGAAGCGGAGTACTGTAGTCGTGTATGTATTATGGTTGATGGAAGGATAGAGGCACTGGATACGCCTGCCCGGCTGAGGGAGCAATTCAAAGTAGCTGGCATGAACGAAGTATTTATAGCCCTGGCGCGAAAAGCAAGCAGAACAGCATGAAATTTTAAGACAGGAAAGTTAGTATAACATCATGACACTTGAAAACAGGAACAGCAAGCGACAACACTTCAAGACAAGCGCAAGCAGAACAGCATAAACAATGAAAACATTTTTCTTTTTTGTGCGTAAGGAGTGGATGCATATATGGCGTGATAAGCGCACGCTGGTGATCCTCTTCGGTATGCCGATAGCCCAAATGCTGATCTTCGGATTTGCGTTGACCAATGAAGTGAAGAATTCCCGTTTCGCAGTTCTTGATCCTTCAAAGGACCAGTATACGCAGCAGATCATCCAGCGTATTGATGCGAGTAATTATTTTGACCTTCAACTTACACTACAAAATCCGACAGGTATAGAACGTGCATTCAAACGGGGAGAGATCAGGCTGGCCATTGTTTTCCCGAATGATTTCCGCAGTCAGCTATTGCATAATAAGACAGTAACCATCCAGCTTATTGCTGATGCTTCAGATCCCAATATTGCGACTATCGTGACCAACTATGCTTCAGCGATAATTCGTGATTACCAGGATGAACTGTTGCGTAATCCATCCTACCCATATTCCATACA
>JANMMA010000481.1:0-7403 GCA_031372815.1 Sphingobacteriales bacterium | reverse complement strand
GGTTGTTCTTTTCCAAAATCGACCTGGAGTTCTATGTCGAAAGAGCCATCCACGGGATCTGCTGCCAGCGATTTTTTGCTGACGACCGCGGGAAATGATTTTCCGGGAAATGCTTCGATATTGACGGTGGCCACATTTCCTTTCTGAAGAAGGGACCACTCTTTATCCGATACACCGCTGGTAAGAATCCATTTTGATGTGTTGGAAACAGCGCCTGTCATGAGCACCGGGCCGCCCGGTTCGGCAAGTTCTCCTTCGTTTTTCATCTTCCTGACGATAAACCCGTCCTGCGTAGCATATATTTTTGAATACTGCTGATTGAATATGGCCTGCTGGTAATTTTGCTTCGCGATCTCTACACCCGTTTTTGCATTTTGCAACTGTTCAAGGGTTGCCACACTGTCTTTGTAGAGGTTGTTTGCGCGATCGTAGTCCCTTGTTGCTTTTTCTAATGATAGCTGAACCTGTTGCACTTGTGCCGAGATTTCGGTAGACTTGAGAGTGGCCAGTAACTGTCCCTTGCGAACCTGGTCCCCTTCTTTTACAAGGATTTTGTCGATCACCCCACCTGTTTTAAAGGAAAGCCGCGCGCTGCCCTCGGTAGAAAGAATGCCTGACAAATTAATATTATTGTCAGCTGCTTCCTGCTGAACAGATATGAGTCTGACGGGAATGGATTCGTCTTTTTTCTGTTTGGTTTCGTTGGCTTTACTTCCACATGAATAAAGGAAGATAGAAATGGCGATGATGGTAATGGCTGTTCGCATATAAGCAGTTTTTATTGAAATGAATATGATGAGGTTTGACGTTCGTAATCGGCCAGTGCTGCCAGGAAGCGATATCTGGTGGCTTCTTTCTGCAACTGGGATTGAGTAAGCTGGTTTCTTGCATCCAACATTTCGATGTAATTATTTACACCTTCGCGGTACCCGCGGTCGATCAACTTGAAATATTGCCTGGCGGATTCTTCTCTTTTTTCAGCTGAAAGAAAACTGTTATAGTTGTTCTTTGCATTGCTCTTACTGTTGAAAGCTGCCAGCTCCAGTTGATTTCGGGTATTCTTTTCTGTTAGTTCGATGGACTTGATGTCGAGCTCCGACTGCTGAATTTTGTAGGTATTTCTGTTGCCCGCGAAAATGGGAATACTCAGTTGTATCCCACCGAGATAAAAGAATGAGTTGCTTTTTACTTTGAAGTCGAAGTCTTGTGCAGCCAGGTCAACAAAGGCATTCAGCCTGGGCGTACGAAATGCTTTGTTCATGGAAAGCATTTTGTAGTTGATGTCTTTCGCAATGGATAATGACCTGAGTTCTTCCCGCGCATTCACGTTGTCGGCATATTCCTGCAATGCTTTGGTTGTGGCAGATGATAGTGATACTTCTTCTACAAGCACGTTTTCCTGCACTTGACGATTCAGCAATGAATTAAACCAGGCGATCGCTTTTTGTTTTTCATTGTTGGCATTCAGTAATTGTGTTTCTACTTCTTTCACTTCACTTTCCGCACGTGCAACATAGGCCGGAAGACCTTTACCGTTGGAGAGCATTGATTTGTTGGTTCGAAGGTTTTCATTGACCACCAAGAGTGCAGATTCGTATATACTAATGGCTTTGCCGGAAAGGAGGATCGTATAATAGGCTTGTTTGATTTCCCTGACCAGGTCACGCTTGTAGATCACGATTTCATTTTCACGAAGCCTGGTTTCCCGCTGCCTGATGTCCCGGTTGTAGCCAAGGTCAGTATTGATTATTGGAACCGTCGTCTTAATTCGGACATCGTAAAAGTTATTTGGCGTTAGCTGTTCAGATACGTTCGGGATCGTTGGAAATTTGGAAGAACCCGTGATCTGGTTAAGGGTCTGGTAAACGGGATTCAACAGATCCCCTACGGGTATGTTAATTTCTCTACCTCCATTTGCCAGTGTGTATTGTCCTTCGAAATAAGTTGTCGGCAGGAACAGACTTCTGGCTGTTTTTAGGGCGATCTGGCTTTTCTCCAGGCTGATGTTCTTTTTCTTCAGGACCAGGTTATCGGAGAGAGCGATGCGGATGTATTCATCCAATACATGGTGGGATTTGCCAGACTGAGTTAACAGGTGTTCTGGTTGGACCGATGAAAAATTTCCCAATGGATGCTGAGCTTTGGCTGATTCATTGATCAGCAATATAGCGATGAGGAACAATAGCCGTCTCATATTAGTGTGTTTGGATAATCATTGTACAAATGCTGAACATTGTTCAGTGAACGGGCAAAAAAAAGGATCAATGGTCAGGATCCCTTTTCAAGCATCTCAATAAACAACTTATAACCGTTATTTACCAGGTCAAGCGCATCGATATTTTCATAGGCGTTACATCGTTCGCGGCAGTACAAGGCGCACAAGCCATGCATCGATGACCAGATCATAAAAGACAAATATTCTATGTCTTTTCCCACAAATCTGCCGGCCGACTGGCAATCATGCAATACATTCTTCAGATGGTCGAGTGCGGCATGCCCCACTTCCCAGCAGTCGTCATTTTCTTCAAAATCCATAGGCGCCTGCATAATAAACATCAGGTCATAAAAGTCCTTATTGTTCATCGCAAAATCGATGTAAACACTGCCCATGGCCTTCAGACGTTCAAAAGGATCCGTCACGAACTGAAGCGGTGACATATATTCAACCAACTTCCTGAATCCTTCCTGGTGAAGGGCATGGAAGATCTCGTCTTTTTCTTTAAAATAGAGGTAAATCGTACCCGGACTGTAATCAATGGCTTCTGCAATATTTCGGATACTGGCGTGCTCATAACCTTTTTCCAGGAAGATTTTCTTCGCTGCCTCCAAAATGAGGTGCCTCATTTCTTCTTTCTCCCGCTGTTTCCTGGTGGCTATTGTCATAATCTGATTTACACTACAAAGATACTGAACACTGTTCATAATTTCCAAATATTTTGCAAATATTTTTTAAAGGGGGTTTGGGGAATTGGAAAATGAGTTAAATGTGAAAGTATAAATGAGGAATTTTTTTGCATTTTTTTCCCAGCCGAAACTGATTCAAAAACACAAGGCACTTTACTATCGATCGACTGAATTTGCTTTCCTTTTATGAATGGGCGGTGAAAATCATTTACGCATGCAGACCTGTCCATTTCGGCAGGAAATGCCGGAAATACCATATTCAACATTAGGTTCAGGCAATTTTTGCAACTGGCATGCTTTGCCCATACCAGTTTTGCAATTTTTCATTGAAACTCAATACAGCCCACGGAAATCGATTTAAGTATGGCTATTTAGGATGATAGGTTTGAGAAAACATATTTTATGTCGATCAATACCAACATCATTCTCAGTGCCATTCCGGCATTTATCATCCTGGCCATTGCAGAATCGATTACGCTTACCGTGGAGCACAGGAATCCGGAAAATAAAAAGAATGTTCTTGCCAGCCTGGGCATTGGGATCATCTTTATATTTTGTTCTTTTTTCAGCAAGGGCTTCCTTTTATTCGTTTATTCATTTCTATATGAATTCAGGATCTTCCATATTGATCATTTTGCCTGGTGGATCTGGGCACTTTGTTTTTTAGGTGAAGATTTTTCTTACTATTGGTATCATCGTGCCTGCCACTCTATAAGGCTTTTATGGGCAACTCATCTTGTGCATCATTCCTCTGAGACATATAATTTCATTGCCTCTTTCAGGCAATCATGGTTCGGGAATATAAATGGGTCCTTTATTTTCTGGGTATGGATGCCGCTGGCGGGGTTTACACCTGAAATGATTTTATATGCAAAATCAATCAGCACCATCTACCAGTTTTTCCTCCATACGGAAACGATCAGGAAATTACCCGGATGGTATGAATTTATATTCAACACGCCATCGCATCACAGGGTTCATCATAGCTCAGATCAGGAATACCTGGATAAAAACCACGGTGGCAGTTTGATTCTATTTGATCGGATCTTCGGAACGTACAAAGACGAAACATCTAAACCCCACTATGGACTAACAAAACAACTTGACAGTTACAATCCATTTTACATCACGTTTTCTGAGTGGATCAATATTTTCAATGACCTCAGGAAAGTGAAGAATCTAAAAAATGGATGGTTATGCCTTTTTGGGTCCCCTGCCTGGAGGCCGAAAGATGAATTAACGCAGGAATACGTCCAACAATGTATGCCAGAAAGCCACCCCAAAACTTCATTATGTACATCAGATGGACGCATAAATACTACGGGTATATTGGACCTGGGCACTATTGGATAATAAGCTTACATTAGAATACCCAACACATTTGATATGACACCCACCTCCTCTCGCCAGACAGCGAGACTAATTGCCTCATTTAGCCTCCTGATTTCTTCAACTATTCAAATGCAGGCACAGCCATATCCCAGTGCGCAAAAAATACCGGTAACGGACACCCTCTACGGGAAGATCGTGGTGGATGATTATCGCTGGATGGAGGATGTGAAAAGTGAACGAACCCTCAGCTGGCTAAAGGCGCAGGCAGAGCTGACGGAAAACCTACTTAAAAAAATTCCCGGCCGCCAGGCGCTGCTCGCCGATTTTCGGAAACTTGACACGATTAACAAGGTGTCCATTTCCTATCCAAATAAAGGCGGGAACCGTTATTTCTACAAAAAAACGCTGGCAGGTGAAAATGAAGGCAGGCTTTATTACCGCGAAGGGAAGACCGGGAAAGATATCCTTCTTTTCGATCCAAAAACTTATGGCGAAGGCAAGAACACTTACTGGTATAGCCCCAGTCACGACGGTCGAAAAATTGCGTTGATCCTAGGTGATGTTGGAAATAATGACGTCAAACGTGTAAAAACGATGTATGTGGATACGAAAAAATATTACCCGGAGGAAGTATATCCCGTACTGGGAGGCGTAGGTGTATGGACACCGGATGATAAGGGTTATTTTTATACCGAACCATCCACCAGCGACCCACAATCCACCCAGCTTTTTCAACATATGAAACTTAAGTACCATGAGGTGGGAACCCCGATGGAGAAGGACAAGCTGCTTATCTCCGCCGCCACGAATTCCGGCATTGGCCTTAATGAAAGCGATTACGCGTTTAACAACTATTCCGATGATGACAAATACATAATCTCCGCTTGGTATGAAGGCGGGAATTTAGGGGCCAAAATATACATTACCTCAGCAAAAAATCTCGATAACCCACAATGGAAACAGGTTGTGGACAAAACAGATGATGTAACAGCCATGATCCTGCGTAACGACAGTGCTTACCTGCTCACCAGAAAAAATACTCCAAACTATAAGATCATTGTCCGGTCCGTTGATGACCCGGGAAAAAAAGAAAGGGTGGTAGTGCCAGAAGGAAAGGATAATATCCAGTGGATGGCCAGTTCCAAGGATTACCTGTTCTATCAAACCACCGATGGGGTGAACAGCTCAATTTACCAGTACACCTTTCTAACCGGGAAACTGCAGAAAGTGAACCTGCCATTTACAGGCACCGCGTGGATAGCTCCGGCCAATACAAAATCGAACGAATGCATGCTGATGCTCAGTTCCTGGAAACAACCTCAGACTACCTACGATTATGATGTTAATACCGGGGCGCTGAAGCTGAGTGCATTCAACATTATGGTAAAATATCCGGGCGCCGACCAACTGGTGGTAGAGGAGGTGGAGGCGAAAAGCCACGACGGCGTAATGGTACCACTATCGATCATCTATAACCGAAACCTTAAAAAAAATGGCGACAATATTGTGTACCTGAGAGGCTACGGATCATATGCAGCAACCTTTTTACCCTGGTTCGATCCGATGAACCTGGCTTTGTTGAATAGGGATGTTGTTATAGCTGTAGCCCATGTTCGGGGCGGTGGCGAGAAAGGTGATGCCTGGTACAAGGGCGGACTTAAGGCCACCAAACCAAACACATGGAAAGACTTCATAGCCTGTGCGGAATATCTGGTGCAGAAGAAATTCACTTCCCCGAAGCAGATCATTGGTGAAGGTACCAGTGCCGGCGGGATCATGATTGGGCGGGCAATGACTGAGCGGCCGGACCTCTTTGGTGTTGCCGTGAATGACGTGCCGGTGAGCAACCCCTTGCGGGGAGAGTTTAGGCCCAACGGTCTTCTCGATGCGAAAGAATTCGGTACCCTGAAAGATTCCTCAGAAACAATGGGACTATTAGAGATGGACACTTACGAGCATATTCAAAAAGGCGTTTCATACCCTGCTGTGCTGGCAGTGGCGGGGCTTAATGATACCCGCGTTCCGTTCTGGCAGCCAGGTAAAATGGTGGCTCGAATGCAGGATCTCAACCCCGGAAATAAGCCAGTCATGATGCTGGTGAGTTTTGATGCGGGCCACTGGACTGACGATAAGTTGATCGGATTTCGAAACTATGCCAACCGTTATGCTTTCGCGCTCTGGCAAACGGGGCATAAAGATTTCCAGATAAAGAAGTAATAATACTAACAGGCTGAGTTGAAGTTGGTGTTTATGATAGTACATTTAAGGATAGGGTTATTATGAAAAAATCGATTGGCCTGTTGATGTTGCTGGTATCACTAAGCCTTAGCGCACAAAAAAGTCCGGATAAATTGGGCATGGTCTCGTACACTTATAGGAATAGTTTCCCAAAAAATTTTGAAGCGACATTGGACACCATCAAAGCTTTCGGGATCAACAATATTGAATTTTCTAACCTGTTTGGTCAGACCCCCGAGAAGATCAGGGAAATGCTGGACGCCCGCGGAATGTATTGCACCAGTTATGGTGTGAGTTATGACGATGCGATCAATAAGACGCACGAAGTAGGTAGGGTAGCTAAGGTTTTAGGTGCGGAATTTGTTCGTGTCGCGTGGCTTGGATTAAAGGAACCTCTCACTGCGGCTGATGCCGAAAGAGTGGCTCGCGATTTCAATGCTGTTGGTGGCATCCTGAAATCGGGATATGATTTGAGTTTTTGTTACCATAATCACGGTTATGAATTTACTGCTCATGATGGAGGGACATTGTTCGACCTGATCGTTAAAAAAGCAGACCCCGCGAAAGTAAATTTTGAGCTCGACATATTGTGGGCACATATAGCAGATGCAGATCCTTCTTTGTTATTGAAAAAATATCCGGACCGTTTCTTGCTGATGCACGTAAAGGACCTAAAGAAAGGAACGCCTCACGGATTTTCGGGCAAAACAGACGTCAATAATGACGTAGCGCTGGGAACTGGTGAAGTAAATATTGCTGAAGTATTGAAGGCTGCGCGCAAATCAGCGATCAAATATTATTATATAGAAGATGAAAGTAGCAATGTTAACCAGCAAGTCCCTCTAAGTATCGAATACCTTAAGCGACTCATCAAAAAAACTAATAGCCGTTTTTGATCGAGTAAGTAAATCTAAATGGCTGGCTGCGGT
>JANMMA010000145.1:0-4852 GCA_031372815.1 Sphingobacteriales bacterium | reverse complement strand
TCCCCCTGCATACAAAACCGTTTCAAACCTTTTATGCTGCCCTTTTCCGATACTTTCCCTGTCACGCCTAATTAAGGCACATTCATTAACTGAATCATTGATCTTGCGGGACGCATACCCAAGCTCCCAGGCATTGTCGGGTAACACCACATTAACCGGCGTCCGGCCAGGCAGAAATAGATAGGCCCTGGAAAGCGGATGCTCACCAAGGCCGGTTATATATATTTCAGAAGTACTTACACTGTAGGGAACAACATTACGGATGATCAACGTATCAGCGGTCTCGTTCCTGAAGGTAATCGTACGCGAGGCACCAGAAACTAACGGTTCCGAGTACCCGATTTTCAGCCGCGGATCATTTACATTTGACGTGGTGCGGAAGCCATTGACTTCATAACTGAAGATGGGTTGGCTTACGGCAGCCCCATAATACATAAGCATCAGCAGAAGCACGACCTTCTTCATAAATAAATTGTATTTCCACTGCCGCATTAACCACACTAATCACATTACCACATTACCACATTACCTTCAGGCTAGATCCAGGTGCGGTTTATTTTGTAAGATGTCATCAATCCATCCCATGGTTTCCGGATTCAGCATTTTCACCACGTCGAGCGCTTTTAAATTATCCTCGAGTTGAGAGGGCTTAGTGGCACCTAGTATGGCTGTTGTTACGTCCGGGTTGGCAATGGTCCATGCAATGGCCATGGAGGCCATCGAAATACCCATTTCATCAGCAAGCGCAGCGAGCTTTTTCAGTTTGGCAATTTTTTCATCCTGCAACCATCGGTTCTTTAACCAATCGAACCCTTCAATGGCCAGTCGTGAACCTTCCGGGATGCCATTGAGGTATTTACCGGTAAGAAATCCTGCTGCAAGCGGACTCCAAATGGTTGTGCCCAGTCCAACATTTTTAAACAATGGCAGATAGTCCTGTTCCATTTTAAACCTCTCGAACATGTTGTATTGAGGCTGCTCCATAGATGGACCTATCAATCCGTATTGTTGTGCAACACGATGGGCTTCCATGATTTCAGCAGCGCTCCATTGTGAAGTACCCCAGTACAAAATTTTTCCCTGGGTGATCAGGTTATGCATCGTCCATACAACTTCTTCAATGGGAACGTGTACGTCGGGCCGATGGCAAAAATAAAGATCGAGGTAATCCGTCTGCATGCGACCAATAGCGGCATGGCATGCTTCAACGATATGCTTACGACCGAGTCCGTGTTGGTTTGGTTTATTTTGTTTACCGTACAATCCAAAATATACCTTGGAAGAAAGTATGTATGAAGTACGATCCCATTTTTTATTTTTGAGTACCCTTCCCATCATCAGCTCACTTTCACCACCTGCATAAGCTTCCGCATTATCAAAAAAATTGATCCCTGCATCATAGGCCATGCCCATGAGTTCATCTGCTTTATTGTCCTCTATTTGCTTATGAAAAGTTACCCATGATCCAAAAGAAAGGGTACTAAGCTGAAGGCCGGTACGGCCCATATAACGATATTCCATAGCTACGAAGTTAACGGAGAATGAATGGACGCGCTAGTTTTTGTTCAGCGAATCCCGTGGTGGGAACATCCGGGCGGTGCTGTCGGGGGTAGACAAACTATCGGTCCCCATAATATCATTTTTAACCCTAAGGATGCTGTTCGATATTTTGTAGATCTCGAAACTTTTAAAGTCCTGTGGTGCTGATAGGCCTACGCCAATGATGATCATATCAGGCCTGTGCACCCTCACTGGTTTGTCTGTATAGAATTTCTGTAGATTCTGGTCCCACCAAAGTTCCTGGCAAAAAAGCGTATCTCCGGTATTATTAAACACCTTTACACTATCTCTTAGAAAAACTTTGTTTTTTGTCTCCAGGTATTCACCATACCGTGCATTAAGCTGGCTTTCAATCTTCGTGGAATCGTTGAAAAAATCTACGTGCATGGATTCGGGAAATTCAACCTTGGCCGTTGAATCCTGGTACCTAAGCATTAAGGGAGCCCTGAGCCTGGCTTTCATCGCGCCGGTTGAACTCATATAGGCTTCCACATTGTGTGCCTCATCAACACCCAGTTTTTTGGAAAGCAATTCTTTTACCTTGGTTTCATCGTTCTCACAGGAAACAATCAACAATATGCAGCCACAGAAAACTGCAAGTATGCGCTTTATCATACCATGAGTAAAAGCATTGGTCATACCAGCTTATTGATATTCGCGTTTGTTGAACCAGATATCACTAAGGTTAAAGCCGATGGCAAAACGAAAAAGATTTTCCCGGACTGCATCCTGTTTCTTTCCCCTTCCGCCTATTTCAAATGAAGTATTGATGGTGGTATATTGGTTTGTATAAACGTTACGCCTGACAGGGAGACCCATACCGAAAGTCACTGCCCAGTTATTTAACGTTGAACCGAGGTTTACATAATCAGGGCCGAAGTAAAAACCACCACGGTACGCCACGCGACTCCAGTAGCTTTTTGAATTGATCTTTGGAACGAATTGTCCGCCTATCCTCGCCGTCCAGTTGCTTTTCACGGCATCCTTCACGCCAAAATACTGGTAACTGTCCCAGTCCGCATAATTGAACTCTGCGCCGAACATCCATTTGTCGATCTTTTCCAGCATAATGGCGAATCCAAAATTAGCCGGTGAAACAATCTTTCCTTTTTCATTTGTTACCCTATACACGCTGTCGAGCGGCGTGATTCCACGGTCATTGAAATTGAACGTTTCCCTGGTTACATTCCTTTTGGCGCTCATCTCATTCTGCAGGCCAAAAGTTCCGCCAAAACGAAGGTTCATATCACCTGCAACAACGGCTGTATATTGTATACCCAGTTTGGCAAACACGCCACCGAAACTGGTTGAATCAGCATAATTAGCTTTTAAATACTGCACCGTATCATTGGCGAACAACAGTTTCGTAGTGTATTCTTTATTGCCAAACATATAGCCGGCATTAAATCCTATGCTTAATCTTTTAGTTCCGTAAGCCATTCCCATAAACGCCTGGTAACTGCCACCACTACCCGCATACCGGTACCCTACACTATCGATGCCGGGTATACGGTTCCTTGCGTTAATCTCATAATTGATCCGGCTAACTGGTCTTAACCCCAAATTCATCCCCCAATTTTTCTTCTTACTTAAGTTAAAACCAATATTGACGTATGATGGTATGAGGTAGGCCGATTTAAATTTAGGAAGGTCAGGATTTGAAGAGCGAAGTGTTCTGCTGGTGTAGTCTAGCCCCACGTCAAACGTGGTAAGTTTCAAATTTGCATAGGAAGCAGGGTTGTTGAAATTTACCGATTGAACATCCCAGTATGCCAGGGAGACTCCACCCATTGCCCTGTTGACAATATTTTGATTTGGATTAAGGTCGCCTACACCATATCGGGAGTAGGGAGAATTTTCCTGTCCGAAGGACTGGAAGCCAACTAAAATGCTGATAACCAGTATACTTACAAATCTTCCAGAGTTAGCTGTTGTACTCACAAATGGCATAAAGTCCTTTATATAAAAAATCAGGGTCGGCAAATATCGGGTTTTTAAGGTGTAGGGCGAAATATGAACTATCACCCCCGGTTAACACCACGTTAAAGTTCCCGTATTTTTCAAGGTATAGATCGATGGTTCCATCGATCTCTTTAGCCATTCCATTGATCACGCCGGACAAAATATTTGTCCGTGTATCATAGCCGACGAGCGGAAAATTCCAGTCCTTTTTAACGAGCGGAAGTTTGGCTGTGTAGTCGTTTAGTGATTTGAATCGCAGTTCCATACCTGGTGAAATACCTCCGCCAAGGAACTGGTTATACTTGTTGATGAAGTTGTACGTAACGGCTGTTCCCAAACCAATCACCAGGTTATTTTTTCCGGCATAATATTTTACTGCTGCGGCGGCCAATGCCATACGGTCGGCCCCCACGGTGTCAGGCTTCCCTACCGGAACAGTAAAAGGAAGCTTAGTTAGGTGTGACAGTTTATGGAAGCTGGTTTTTTCCTGAAGTATTTGTTCGATGGCGGGATCATGATTGATCACGGATGAGAGTATCGATCTTTGCGGTTGGTGACTGTTCAGCAGATCGATGATGAATTCCTTACTATCATTGTCGAGCACCTGCACTTCGCGCATAATGTCCCCGTCAAAAATCGCATACTTCAGCCTGGTGTTCCCAAAATCAAGGCAGAGTGTAACCATGGAGGCAAATGTAAAGTGTAAATGTCACTATATATCAAACTTAAACCCTGTCAGGTTTTTGAAATGACCATTCAGTTTGATCTTCTTTTTCAGACCTTCCATTTCCAATACAACCGGTATGACTTTGGTGAGATGTCTTCGTAAATATTCCTGACGTTGCAACTCCATAGTGAGGCCAAGCAATTCATATTCTTCATCAACGGAAAACCCTACATGGTGTGCCACATCATAACTGGTTAATTCTTCGTCGGCCTTGGTGAACGATTTAGTGACATTCAATAACTGGTGCAGCTTGCGTATACCAGCCACCACTTTTTCCATGAGTTCATGGTTGCCCTGGTCATCGCTATCGGGATAGTTCACTATGGCACCACTATAAAGTTTCTCAGGAACACCCTGAATGGTTTCCAGCACACGAAATACTTTTAATCCCTTCGTGCGTATGTCCATCTCGCCATTAGCATCGGTGTTAACGATCTCTATAATCTCAACCAATGTTCCGAGGTCACCCATCTTTTCATTAATAACCGCTGGTATGCCGAAATTTTTTTTAAGTTCATGGCATTCTGTGATCAGTTGTTTATACCTGGGTTCGAAAATGTGCAGGTTTAGTTCCTCCCCAGGGTACACCACGAGGGCAAGTGG
>JANMMA010000119.1:0-1534 GCA_031372815.1 Sphingobacteriales bacterium | reverse complement strand
TTTTTCAGGGGTAGCTGGATCGCGGACTATCCCGATGCGGAAAATTATCTCAGTGTATTTTATAGTCGCAACCCGGCACCACCCAATTACACCAGGTATAGAAATCCGGCTTTTGATAAGCTGTATGAACTTGCTTTGACCGTAAATAATGATTCTGTAAGGTATTCTCTTTATCGGCAGATGGACCAGATGGTCATTGACGACGCACCCGTGATACCATTGTGGTATGATATGGCCATACACCTCGTAAACTTACGCGTTTCGGGATTTCATCCCAACGCATTAAACCTTCTCGAACTTCGCCGGGCAAAAATTGTAAAAAAATAATCCCTATATAATTAACTGTTGTCCAACAGTTAAGAATATGTGCTGCTTTTACGGTAGGGCATGCGTAAAATATCTCATATAATCCCCCGTTATATGGTAGTTCTACTTAGTAAAATGTGCTGTAGAATCATCCACATCCAGTCAAACCAAAAATGTATTTCTGATTAGCCAGTAAAATGGCAATGATAACAAAACCCTTTAGTACACTAACACTCAGCATCATGAAACGAAACAATTTTACCCCACGAAACATACTGTTGACGTTGATCATTATGATCACGGGAACTGTGCAGGCTCAGCCCGATTATGTTTTCACCGGTGGTACCCTGGAATCAGGTGTGGATTTGCAAATCGGTGCTGTGTACCGCTTTAAAGAAGTTAAACCAGGCATAGATGGATTGATTACCATCCTTGATATGACGGGTGGTATAACACTGGCCGATATTGACGGTCCCTCAGGTTTTGATGAGGCGTTCCAGCCTTACATCAATTGTGCAGGAAGTCAAAAAGGTTATGTTGAATTCCAGCTTGATTTTGTACTTGCCGGCACTACAACACCTGCTATAATGGCTGAAGTACCTCTTACTGCCATTGATATTGACGGATGGGCATGGCCTGATGATAACCTTTATGAATTTGATGAATTTGAAATGTCGCCCTCATACTATGAGCAATTTGATCTATTGGGTAACGACCTTTTATTAAGTCACACTGGTAACTGGGCGGAAGCCATGAATACCAATGGGATCACTTATGATGGTATAGATACCGTGCAGAAAAACGTGATGTTTACCGCCGTTCACGGCAGCGTGAGTACGGTTAAGTTTCGTGTTGGTGCAGATAATAGATCAGTAAACCCGATGCGACGTTTGAGGAGTGTTTATTTTAAGAAGTTCTATTTCAACACCGGACTATTGGCTGCCCCTTCAATAAAATCATTCAGCGGTATTGCCGATCAGAACCAGGTGCATCTGAACTGGGAATTGCCAGGCGGAAGTAATGTGAAAAAAATCGTTGTCGAGAAAAGTACAGATGGCCGCAATTTTACCGCTATCAATAATCAGGTGGTTTCGTATTCAGAAATGGCACAGAAACAGAGTTTCAACGACCCATCGGTAAATGCGACTGCATTATACTACCGATTAAGGCTAACCGATCTTGAAGGAAGGCCTGGTTACAGCAATGTATTGGTGGTAAAAATGAAATC
>JANMMA010000114.1:0-9402 GCA_031372815.1 Sphingobacteriales bacterium | reverse complement strand
ATAAAGGTCAGAAACCCTTAAATACAATTTCTTTCCCAGCACACCACCAGGATGGAACTTGGCAAAGTCATCGCTTGTAAACCCTTTCTGCTCCATCAGGCAAACCGCCAGTGCATCACCCATGACCATTTGTGCCGTGGTGCTGGTAGTAGGTGCCAGGTTATTCGGACAGGCTTCCTGAGGTACAGTCGTATTCAATACATAATCGCCCTGTATAGCCAGGTAAGAAGTAAGACTGCCAACCATCGACACCAACGCATTGCCAAGATTTTTGATCAGCGGAACCAATACTTTGATCTCAGGGCTCTCGCCGCTTTTGGAAATGATCATCACCACGTCTCCTTCCTGAACCATCCCCAGATCCCCATGTATGGCGTCCGCGGCGTGCATAAATATAGCGGGTGTGCCGGTACTGTTGAAGGTGGCCACCATTTTTTGTCCGATAATGGCACTCTTGCCTATCCCGCTGATGACCAGCCGGCCCTTCATCCTATGCAACAAATGAACAACCTGTTCAAAAGTTTCGTCAATAAAGGCTTCCATGGCCATTATGGCCGATGCCTCAAGATTTACGGTTCGCCGGCCGATGGCCTGTATATTAATATTTTCCATGAAATTCCCGCAAAAGTATTATTTTAAAGAGGATCGACAACGGTCGACCGTAAACTGCCATAACTACTGCCAGCTCCTGAAATGTTGTTTTAACACCCTTCCTGCCTGCAAAACCTTAAATTTGCCGGCCGGAAAACGATATTTCCGGGTAAAATTCACAGGATATTGCAGTTTTTAATATTGTGTGATGGAAAATCCAAAGAAATGCCTCCTGCAAAAAAGTCTTTAGTTAAACCCCCGAAATCCAAAATCAAACCCGTTATTGCAGGCCCCGACCTACAGGCTGCCCTACAGGAACATTTCGGATTCAACGCTTTTAAAGGTAATCAGAAAGCGATCATCGAAAACCTCATGGCGGGAAATGACACCTTTGTCATCAAACCCACCGGCGGAGGCAAAAGCCTATGCTATCAGCTCCCCGCTATCCTTATGCCCGGTTGCGCGATTATCGTCTCGCCCCTGATCGCCCTCATGAAAAATCAGGTGGACCTGGTCCGCGGGTATAGCGCCAAGGACGACGTTGCCCACTTCCTGAATTCGACCCTCACCCGTAAAGAGATCCGCGAGGTGCACGATGATCTGAAAACAGGCAAGACCAAAATGCTCTACGTAGCCCCGGAAACCCTTACTAAACAAGAAAACCTCGACATATTCTCAGACCTTGATATATCGTTCTTTGCCGTTGACGAGGCGCATTGCATATCGGAATGGGGGCACGACTTCCGCCCTGAATACCGCAGACTCCGGGAAATGATGGAACTTATCAATCCCAACATCCCCATGATTGCACTAACGGCTACGGCTACCCCAAAAGTGCAGAGCGATATTGTAGACAATCTTGGGCTGAGGGACGCAAAGATTTTTATTTCATCGTTCAACAGACCTAACCTCTATTATGAAATCAGGCCGAAAGTAAATAAAGACAATACCATAAAGAGTATCGTGAAATTCATTCACGATCACCGTGGGAAAACCGGTATCATCTATACCTTAAACCGCAAAACAACTGAAGAACTTGCTGATATGCTGATGGCCAACAATATCAAGGCCGTGGCTTATCATGCCGGAATGGATAGCAAATTACGTTCTGAGCGACAGGACCTGTTCATGAATGAAGACATCCAGGTGATCGTTGCGACCATCGCATTTGGAATGGGTATCGATAAACCAGACATCCGTTATGTGATCCATTACAATATCCCCAAGAGCATCGAAAATTATTACCAGGAGACCGGCCGCGCCGGACGGGATGGGATGGAAGGACAATGCCTGCTTTACTACTCCCACAAAGACGTTTCAAAACTGGAACACCTGATGCGCGATAAACCCTTAAGCGAACGCGAAGTGGGTGCGCAGCTCATCAATGAAACCGTTGCCTTTGCAGAAAGTGGCGTGTGCAGAAGGAAAATATTGATGCGCTATTTCGGCGAAGAATATGGCGATAAGAATTGCGGACACTGCGACAATTGCCTGCATCCGAAAGAAAAAATCGAAGCCAAAGAGAATGCCGCAAAAATGCTGAAAACGGTAAAGGCGCTCGATGAACGCTTTCCCGCAGAATATGTGGTACCGGTGGTTATGGGTAAACTAACCCCACAGATCCAGATGTATCGTCATAATGCGCTAGACGTATTTGCTATAGGAAATGATCAGCCGGAACACTATTGGAATTCGCTCGTTCGCCAACTTCTTCTGGAATGCCTGTTGGAAAAAGATATCACTGAATACGGCGTACTTAAATTCACGAAAAAAGGGGAAGCGTTTCTCAAGAAGCCATCCTCTTTCAAAATGATCCTCAACAACCTCTATGAAGATGCCAATGAAGATGACGACGAAGTAGTGGATACGGGTGCTGCCGCCTCAGCTGATCCAGTCTTGTTTGACATGCTGAAAGATTTGAGGCAGGTGGTTTCCAAAGAGAAAAAACTTCCTCCTTTTGTGATCTTCCTGGAAACATCACTGGAAGACATGGCAACGCAATATCCCATCACCCTGGAAGCCCTGGAAAAAATTACCGGCGTTAGTAAAGGCAAAGCACTCCGATACGGTAAACGCTTTGTTGATGTCATCAGCAAATATGTTGAAGAGAATGATATTGTGAGGCCCGATGATTTTGTGATGAAATCTGTGGTCAATAAAAGCAGTAACAAAGTCTATATCATACAACAGGTCGATAAAAAAATACCGATCGAGTCCATAGCGAAAACAAAGGACATGAAATTGGAAGAACTGCTGGAAGAAATGGAAACTATCGTCGCCAGCGGTACCAAACTCAACCTCGATTATGCCATTAATGAAATGGTAGATGAAAGCGACCAGGGTGATATCCTCGACTATTTCAAGAGTTGCGAAACCAGTAGCTTACAGAACGCCCAGGAAGAATTATCGGACCTTAGCCTCGAATGGGATCAGCTAAAGATCATGCGGATCAAGTTTCTCAGCGTGTTTGGGATGTAGGTCAATTCTGGGCAATCGCCATCATCGGAAAGGCCTGCATTGAAACTTTCATCGTGTTGATCGACATTTCAGAAAGATATTGCAAATCACGAATTCCAGGCCCTGCATTCAGAACTCCTTACGCTTCGTCTTGTCAACTTTAAACCTCCTGAAATAAGTTGCCATTATAGAATCCTTTTTATCGATAAGGATGGCTTTTTCAATTTCTTCATCAGTGAATTGACTTTGGTGGCATCTGGCGGCATCCCAGGCTTTTTGCTGATCCTCCCTGGTATATTTAACGGTGAGATTGATGTACTGATCGGATGCATACATCAGTTCATCCATCCCATCTGCATATTGATCAGCTTGTTTTTTGGTCCATAGTAAAAAATATAGCGGATACCTTTCCACCCATCCTTCCCGAAGAAGTAATTCTGTAACTAAAGAACTTACAACCCTGTGCTCAGGATGACCAGTATCACCATCTGGGCCCATGGTAATGATCGCATGTGGATTGATTCTTTGAACGATGTTCATGAGGCTGTCCTTGGCAATTTTCGTTTGATTCCAAAAAGTTCTGAGGTTATATTTGGAATCCATCCTGTCAACATGCAGGAAAATAGGAGGTTCAAGCCCAAGTTTTGCCAGGGAGCAAATGGCCTCACCCACCCTCATCATGCCAAGGGTATCAGGCGCAATATTTTTGATCCTTGTACCGCCTTTACCATCAGTGGCATACACCGTATAAATGACATACTCCTTTGCAAGTTTTGAAAGTGCCGGGGCTATTGCCAATTCATCATCTGGGTGGGCAAATACAGCCAGCAGAATTTTCTTCCCTTTTTGTGCTGAAGTGGCAGATGAAAAACAGAAAAGGGTTAGCAAGAACATTAGCAACTTCATTGAGTTGCGTATAATGTTGATCGTTCCAAATATTATTCCACCGTTTGTCATTTCGCTGTATTTATTTAAAATAACTGCAATAACTTACCCCCACCAAAATTAATCTCAAGCATGGAATGGAAAGATTTTATGCCTGCAGCGTTGATCCCTGCAGGCTTGCTCACATTTGGAGCAATGTTTAGTGGTCAGGATAATATTTCCTCCCTCCCTCACTACAAGCGGATGTTTAAGGATACCATCATTGTAAAAGATACCGTGAAGTACACCGGCATCAAAGAACTTCCCCTTAAGCCCACGAGGAAAATTCAGTTTAACACCAGCGAGGGTACTTGGATGTCTGTGGATGTGAGTCCGGATGGCAGGACGATCGCTTTTGATATGATGGGCGATATCTACACAATTCCGGTAACAGGCGGTATTGCTACTACGGTATCCAAAGGCCTTTCCTTTGAAACGCATCCGAGGTTTAGCCCCGATGGAAATAAAATTCTATTCACGTCAGACAGGAGCGGGTCCGATAATATCTGGTATATCGACCGTGTAAAAGAAGATACCGTTCAGCTAACTAAAGAAAGGGTCGATGATTTTCCATCTGCCGTTTGGACCCCTGATGGTGAATACATCGTGGCTACCAAGGGCCGGCGTACCCCGAAACTCGTCATGTACCACAAAGATGGTGGCGGCGGTGTTCCACTCATCGAACAACCTACACAACTAAAAACCATCGATCCATTTGTGGCGCAAAACGGACGATACATTTACTACTCTCAACGTTATGGTTCCTGGAACTACAATGCCCAGCTTCCACAATATGAGATCGGTGTATACGACAAAGAAAATGGTAAGACCCGAACCATCTCTTCTCGCTATGGTTCTGCGTTTACACCCACGCTGTCTAAAGACAACCAGTGGATGGCCTATGGCTCTCGTTATGAAGACAAAACCGGTCTGGTGCTACGCAATATGACTACAGGGGAAGAAAAATGGCTTGCTTATCCGGTACAACGTGACGAGCAGGAATCTATCGCTCCTATGGGCGTATTGCCAGGAATGTCTTTCACCCCAGACAGCAAACACCTTGTTGCTTCCTATGGCGGAAAGATCTGGAAGATCAATATTGCCGATGGTAAGTCGGAAGAAATTCCATTCAACGTAAACGTTTCCCTGGAACTGGGACCACGATTGGAATTTAAATATCCGATCAAAGACACAGGTTTTGCACTGGCCACACAAATTCGCGACGCCATTCCTACTGCCGACGGAAAAAAACTTGCATTTACCGTACTGGACAGGTTGTACACTATGGATTATCCTAATGGAACACCTAAGCGTGTAACCAACAACAATTTTACGGAAGCCTTCCCAACCTGGAACCCTGATGGTACACAACTAGCTTTTGTAAGCTGGCAGAATGAATCAGGTGGCCATATTTATAAAACTGTATTTGGTGCAAAAGGGGCAGTTACTTCTCAGCTAACAAAAGACCCGGCAGTATTTATGGAAATTGCTTGGGCACCTAACGACAGAATCATTTTTTCGAAAGGTGATGCCAGAATTTATAAAGAAGCTTATAGTCCCTTTGTCTCAGGTTCAGAAATTGAACTTGCATGGATGCCCGCTACGGGGGGGTCAATAACCGTGATTGACAAAGCTAACGGTCGCGGCAACCCGCACTTCAGTAAGAATTTTCCAGACAGGATCTTCCTTACCTCACCCGGCGGTGCGCTGACATCCATGAAATGGGATGGCACAGATGAAAAAACACACGTAAAAGTAACTGGTATCACAACCTATGGTGCAGTGGCTGAAGAAGATGACCGCTCACACAATGGTAAAAGGCCATTGCTCACCCGCACAGCGCTCAACTTCATCAACAACTGTATGCTCAGGGAGAATAGCGAGCGTGAAGTGATGATGCCGTCTTCCGCAGCCGTCATTACTATGTCGCCAACCACCAATAAGGCTCTTGCACAGGTTAACAACGACATTTTCGTGGTCACCATCCCACAGGCTGGTAAGACTGTTAATATCTCTGTCGCTGATCCCGCGTCGAGCAATTTCCCGTCAAGAAAACTTACTGATATTGGAGGTGAATGGCCTTTCTGGGAAGCAAATGGACAAAGAGTACACTGGTCCATTGGCAACGGTCACTTTGTATATGACCTTAAAAAAGCAGAAGCTTTTGAAGATTCAGTAAAGCTCGTCAAGAAAAAAGAGGACCGCAAAAAAGCTGCAAGATTAGACTCCATTGCAGATCTTGACAGTGCCGGTAAAATTGCTGTCGCGAAGTCGGACAGTATAATGAAACTGCGTACTGACAGCATTGCGAAAAAAGACACGACAAAAAAAGCAGACAAGAAAGATGCTAAATATGAACCGGAAGAATTCCAGGTAAAAGTCTGGTATCCACGCGACCAGCCGAAGGGTGTAATCCTGCTGAAAAATGCAAGGATCATCACTATGAAAGGAGATGAAGTAATAGAGAACGGTGACGTACTCATTGTCGATAACCGAATCCAGTTGATCGGTAAATCAGGCAGCCTCACTGTTCCCGCCAATGCAAAAGTGGTGGATTGTAATGGCAAAACCGTTGTGCCCGGATTTGTGGATACCCACTCACACATGTGGCCTTACTGGGGACTGCATAAAGGACAGGTATGGATCTATGCAGCAAACCTCGCTTATGGTGTTACCTGCACAAGGGATCCGCAAACAGGAACTACAGATGTACTCACTTATGGAGATCTGGTAGAAGCGGGTCAGATGGTTGGACCGAGGATCTACTCTACCGGTCCGGGTGTTGGCTTCTGGATGTACAACCTGAAAGACCTCGAGCAGACCAGGAAGATCCTCAAACAGTACAGCAAATACTATAATACGAAGACCATCAAAATGTACCTCACGGGTAATCGCCAGATGAGGGAATGGATCATCATGGCTTCCAAAGAACAAAGCCTGATGCCCACTACAGAAGGTGGACTTGATTTCAAATTGAACATGACCAATTTGCTTGATGGTTATCCTGGCCATGAACACGCGTTACCCATCCATCCATTATATAAGGATGTTACGAAAACTATTGCCGATGCAAAGATGGCAGTAACGCCAACTTTGTTGGTTGCGTATGGTGGACCATGGGCAGAGAATTATTATTATGAGACAGAAAATCCTACCAAGGATGCAAAGCTCACTTACTTCACGCCTTATGAGGAGCTCGCACAGAAAGGTCGCCGTCGTGATGGATGGTTCCTACCTGAAGAACACGTGTTCCAGAAACACGCAGAAGGAATAAACTCGATAGTTAAACAAGGTGGACTGGCAGGTATAGGCAGTCATGGCCAGCTTCAGGGACTTGGATATCATTGGGAACTCTGGTCTGTTGCCAGTGGCGGAATGAGCAACCATGACGCATTGAAAGTGGCTACTATCAAGGGCGCTACTGCGATCGGACTGGATAAGGACCTCGGTTCTATTGAAACCGGTAAGTTGGCAGATATTCTCATCCTGGATAAAAATCCACTGGAGAATATACGCAATACCAATACCATTAAATATGTGATCAAAGACGGCAGATTGTACGATGCTAATACAATGGATGAAATCTATCCAACGCCAAGGAAGTTACAGAAGGAGTGGCAGAATTCAACTCCGGTGGTGAACACAATCATCAAACCATAGTACAAAAACTTCCCCCCAATTTTGGGGGGAAGTTTTTTAAGTAGATGATGTGATTACGGTGGGAATATGATATTCCTGATGCATGCATTCGGTTGTCCTACGCAATAATCATGGTATTTAAAATTTAACCCTCCTTATCTATTGTCAAAATCGTTTGCAAAAGCACATTAACGCCATTCGCCATATCCTTTGGGGTAGAAAATTCTTTTGGCGAATGACTGATGCCGCCCACGCTTGGGATGAAAATCATTCCCGCTGGTGCTATTGATGCGATATGTTGAGAATCATGCCCCGCACCGCTTTGCATAAACTTCGTGGTAAAGCCTAATGCTTTGGCCGATGAGTTAATGGTTTGCTGTATTTTTTTATCCGTGAACGTAGCCTTCGAGTCATTTGGCTGACGAGAGAAATGAATAGTTGTTTTGAATTCTTTTGCAATACCTGCTGACCGTTTCTTTATTTCGCCAAAAAGCATTTCGATCTTATCATCCGAGAGATCACGTATTTCCAAACCTAACACAACCTTACCGGGAATTACGTTATACGCACCTGGCATAGCTGCGATTTTTCCAACCGTACCAACCTGACTTCCCTTAACACTGTTGATGACCTTATTGACTTCAAGGATGAATGATGATGCTGCAAGCAATGCATCCTGCCGCATGTTCATAGGCGTGGATCCCGCATGATTGGCAAAACCCTCTATGGTTACTTCCCAATGCACAATGCCTACAATTCCTTCCACCACACCGATCTGTACGTTTTCCTTTTCTAAAATACCTCCCTGTTCTATATGCAATTCTACCCACGCCTGGATATCCCCTTTTTTGCGAATGCAGGATTGCATTTCATTTGGATTGCCGCCAATAGATTTGATCCCTTCGCCGATCGTTATTCCGCTTTGGCTTTTCTGCTGCAGTCCATCAGCGGCGAAATCACCTACCATTGCTTTACTGCCCATCGTACCACCTTCCTCATTGCTAAAAATGATCAGTTCTAATGAGTGCTCTGTGATAACATTGTTTTCGTTTAAAGTCTCTATCACTTCTAATGCACCTATTGATCCCAACGTGCCATCATAGTTCCCGCCATCCGGCACCATATCGATATGTGATCCAAAAGCAATGGGTTTCAATGATGAGTTTTTCCCTTTACGTTTGCCAATAATATTTCCCGCTGTATCGATAGCAGGATCAAGCCCCGCTTTTTTCATCTGCTCCATAAACCACGCCCGTCCATCGATATCGCCCTTCGTGTAGGCGACCCTGTAACCATGACCTTTATCGTCTCGTCCAAACTTCGCAAACTCCAGTATCCTGCTTTCAATCCGCTTTTCATTTACTTTCAAACCGACACCACCTGTAAACCCTTTATAGGGGTCCATTTTTGCAACGTTCTTTTCATTCACTTTAAAAGCGTTTCCTTTCATAAGCCCTTTACTATTAGAGTCTATGATTCCAAAAGCAGTCAGACCCAAAGCTGTAAGAGATGAGTTCCTAATAAAGGCTTTTCTTTTCATTTAAGTTATTTAGTTGTGTTTAGTTGACATCGGGATGCTTCGTAAAAATCTTTGTAGACATCAGGGTATATTTCATCGAAAGGTTAGGATATTATTGTCGTATGCATTAACCATAGCCTCTATCTTATCTCATCGCAGTATGTCAATGTTTGGTTTAAGAAAAAACCTCAGCTTATATTTTGTCGGTTTCCTGATCGGTTGACTCGTTTCAACCAGGCCCTTCAAATTAACCTTAAAATACCAGTTTCCAA
>JANMMA010000106.1:0-2123 GCA_031372815.1 Sphingobacteriales bacterium | reverse complement strand
ATCTTTACGCCTTCTTCTATGACGATCTGCATATGCTTGTCGACCTCTGCATACATGATAGGAATGTTCACGCCGAAAGGCTGATTCGTGGCTTCTTTGCATTTGCGGATATGTTCCCGAAGCACATCAGGATACATGCTTCCACTGCCGATCAATCCCAGTCCGCCAGCATTACTAACGGCACTGGCTAACCGCCAACCGCTGGTCCATACCATACCGGCCTGTACAATAGGATATTCTATACCGAATAACGAGGTTATTCTGTTGTTCATTAACCAGGTGTTTATTAAAATGAAGATAGGAAAATAGACGCGAGGCGGTGATCATCGCAATACCGCAATACCGCATTATCGCACTATCGATCTTGGTTAACCAAGATCGATTTCAGTATTATCGCCTATATTCAGTGTCCTGGTTTCGCCCTTGATCTCCGTATCACTACCTATCAGCGAATCATTCAAAACCACGTCATATAATTTGGAGAAGGATCCGATGATCGAATCTTTTACAATGGAGTAATTGAGGAAGGTTTGCTCGCCAATGGCCACATTCGGACCGATGATGGAATTGCGTATGTCGCAGCCAGGGGCAATACTGACGGGTGGTATGATGATGGTATTTTCGAAACTGTGTTCTTCCGCGATTACGCCTCCGAATTTCTTTAATAACGTCGCATTACTTTCCAGCAGGGTCGATTTGCGTCCGCAATCAAACCAGTTCTGGACTTTGAAAGAGGTAAAAACAGCGCCTGATTTTATCATGCACTCGAGTGCATCAGTCAAACTATATTCATCATTGCTTTTGATACCCTCGCGAATATTATTTTCCAGGCAGGTAAACAGGAACTTTGTTTCCGGTATTTTATACAGCCCAACCAGCGCCATGTTAGACTTAGGAATCTGGGGCTTTTCAACTACCCTGCTGATCGATCCATTATCTTCAATTTCCGCCACACCGAAACTGCGGGGATCATCCACTTTTTTTACCCCCAAAACCCCTCCCGGCTGTTCAAGAAAAGCTTTGACGTCGTACTCACAAATGGTATCACCCAAAACAATAAAAACCTCGTCGTCCTCAACAATATTCCTGGTCAGGTAGATGGCCTGCCCCAGCCCAAAACGTTCATTCTGGTGTACAAAATGAAATTGAAGATCCGGGTAATTGAGTTTTACATAGTCCTGGATCTTATCCCCCAGGTATCCCACAATAAGTACATATTCCCGGATTCCCGCTTCCAATAATTGGTCAATGATGATGCTCAGGACTGTTTTTCCGGCAAGCGGTATGAGTGCTTTGGGTTGGGTATATGTGTGAGGCCGGAGCTTGGTTCCGGCGCCTGCTACTGGAATGATCGCCTTCATGTAAATAATTCGGCGTAAATGTAGAAAGGATAAAATTAATACCGTAAAAACGTTTGATAAACCTTTGAATCACCTAAAACAGACATTTTTTTACATTATGAGGATGACTTTTGACTTTCCGTTACTTTTGCACCCATGGATAAAATAGTATTCGACCTCATTCGTAAAGAATTAGATAGACAGCGTTACGGCATTGAACTCATCGCTTCAGAAAATTTTACAAGCTATCAGACCATTATGGCCATGGGTAGCGTGATGACCAATAAATATGCAGAGGGATATCCGGGCCGCAGGTATTATGGCGGATGCGAAATTGTTGATCAGACTGAACAACTGGCAATCGACCGGATCAAGGAAGTTTTTGGATGTGAATACGCCAACGTGCAACCGCATAGCGGAGCGCAGGCCAATGCCGCAGTAATGCTGGCTACCCTGAAGGCCGGTGACGCCATACTTGGGCTTGACCTTGCCATGGGCGGACATCTTACCCATGGATCACCCGTTAATTTCAGTGGTAAACTTTATGAGGCGCATTTTTATGGTGTTGGTAAGGAAGATGGGTTGGTCGATTATAACATGCTTGAACAGAAAGCCATCGAACATAAACCCAAAATGATCTTCTGCGGCGCGTCGGCATACAGCCGCGACTGGGACTATGCGAGGATACGAGCGGTTGCAGATAAAGTGGGTGCATTTGTGTTGGCCGATATCGCACACCCTGCAGGTCTGATTGCCAAAGGATTACTTAAATCACCTTTTGAA
>JANMMA010000103.1:0-2285 GCA_031372815.1 Sphingobacteriales bacterium | reverse complement strand
GATTATCGTATTTCTCTTTTGCTGGATACTTACGCGTGGCGGGCCACATTCATTCAACAGTATTTTCATATCCTCTCTTTTTGTTGGATGGATTGGCTTCCTGAATTTTCCCTACGCATATTACATATGGTATACTCCTCCGGGCATATGGCAGGACCTTACAGATGCTATTGTTCCCTGGGCGATAAATGGAGTGTGGCTCGGATGGTGGCTGAGGAGAACTCATTAGCGAACTAACGGATTTGCGGATTGGCGGATTAGCGGATTAAATGCAAGAAGATTAAAAAAAGGATTATGGGTTAATTATAATCCTTTTTATTTTTTTAGTTCTATACCAATTTGCAATTGGAAATCTGTATTCAATGCGCCAATCCGCTAATTCGTTAATCCGTCAATTAATCTCTACCAGCTCAACATCAAAAATAAGGTTCTGACCAGCGAGCATATGATTGGCATCCATAATAATGATGTCTTCTTTTACTTCAAGAACGATTACCGGAACGGGCTGGCCATTCTGATTTCTTAGCGTTAGCTGCATGCCTGGTTCCAGTGTCATGTCATCCGGAATATTCTCCGCAGGGAATTCGATGATTGCTTCTTCGTCGCGCATACCATAGGCATCTTCTGCAGCGATCTGAAGTGTTTTCTTTTCCCCGAGAGCCATTCCTAAAACGCCGATGTCAAAACCCTTGATCATTTGCCCGGCCCCAAGGGTAAATTCAAGTGGCTCCTTTCCTTCTGATGAATCAAATAGTGTTCCGTCAGTAAGCCTACCGGAATAATGAACTTTTACTACATTGCTTTCCTTTGCCTGTTGCATAACAATAATTTTTTTAAACTTAATAATCACTTCACCAGTATCACAATAACCAGGCTCGGCTAACATGAAAAAGATGGAGGAGAAAACGCCCCAAAACTAACAAATCTTTCCCGTCTGCCTGCTGTTTTTGTCTGATATTTGACCCATGATATTTTCGTTAATCTGTCGCTTTTTACTGTTCGCCGCGGCGGTTGCATGCCATCCGCCAAAAACCGCATCAACAGAGGTAAAAACACCTCGAGCCGTTCCCTTTGCTGATTCCATACCGGCGAAGATCTTGACCGGGGCCAGTCGCACAGACGTTTATATGCCGCTGCTAAAAAATAAAAGGGTTGCCGTTTTTGCCAACCAGACCTCCACTGTCGGCAATACGCACCTGGTAGATACCCTCAAAAAGCTTGGGGTTAACATAACGGTAATCTTTGGTCCCGAGCACGGTTTTCGCGGTACCGCAGATGCCGGAGAGAAGGTATTGAATTATACCGATGAGCGTTCAGGCGTTCCCGTTATCTCACTTTACGGCAGCAAACGTCGCCCTTCAAAGGAGGACCTGGCAAACGTTGATGTCATGCTCTTTGATATTCAGGACGTCGGTGTAAGGTTCTACACGTATATTTCTTCCCTTGAAGATTACATGGAAGCCGCACTGGAAAATGCGAAACCATTAATGATTTTAGACCGTCCCAATCCCAATGGATTTTATATTGATGGCCCCGTACTCGAGCCTGCATACCGTTCATTTGTTGGTATGCAACCCATTCCGGTCGTTTACGGAATGACGATGGGTGAGTATGCGATGATGATCGCAGGTGAACGCTGGCTTTCAGAAAAAGCCAATGCCAAACACGACTATTACCGCAATGCTCAAAACAGTACTGATACGCCGTTTCATTTCCTGGTGATCAAATGCAAAAACTATACGCACCAGTCGAAGTATGAACTCCCGATAAAAACATCTCCCAACCTTCCCGATATGCAGTCTGTTTATTGGTATCCTTCTACCTGTTTTTTTGAAGGAACGATTTTAAATGAAGGTCGGGGTACACCAACGCCATTCCAGGTATTCGGACATCCCCTGCTGCCTAAAAATTTATATTCTTACACACCGGTGTCTACCGATGGTGCTAAAGAACCGAAACTGAAGAACCAATTATGTTATGGATGGAATGTGGGGGGCACAAAAGAGGAAGTATTAAAGAAGACTGGCGGACGATTACAGCTTTCTTACCTGCTAAACGCTTACCGGTTGTTTCCTGAAAAAGACAAGTTTTTCTCACCTGCTAAATCAGGTAAAAAAGAAGATCTTTTTTTCAATAAACTGACCGGCAACAGTGCATTGATGGATCAGATCATTTCCGGCAAATCAGAAATGGAGATCCGTAAAAGCTGGGAACCCGCTTTAGATAAATTTAGAGCGGTGCGAAAAAAGTACCTGATGTATAACGACTAGGGGTACCCGTAAAAA